>JASFUL010000060.1:0-16579 GCA_050050315.1 Gemmatimonadota bacterium | reverse complement strand
GACGTCGCTGCGCTCCTCGGCGACCGCGACATCCTCCGGGCCGAGGGACGGGCGCCGGACGCCGATCTGCGCCTCCGCGTCGAGGCGGTGCGGGCCGCCCGGCGACGTCGGAGCGGTGGGAGTGGGGGCGTCGACGTGGGGACCATCCGGGGGCAGCGCGTCGACCGACGCGGGCTGGGACGGGCGCTGCGGGAGGCCCGCCATTGGCGCAGGGAAACGGGCGTGGGGCGCCGGGAGGAGTGGGGCGCGGAGGAGCTGGACGCGGTGGGACTCCTGGCCGCCCTGGCCTTTCCCGACCGCGTCGGGCACCGCCGCGAGGGATCGGACGGGCGCTACCTCCTGCGGAACGGGCGTGGAGCCCGATTCGCGGAGCCTCAGCCCCTGGCCCGGACGGAGTGGCTCGTCGCCGTGGAAGTGGATGGCCGCGGCCCGGAGGCGCGGATCTTCCAGGCGGCCCCCGTGACGCTGGAGGAGATCCGGGAGCACTTCGGCGGCCAGATCGAGGAGATCGAGGAGGTGGTGTGGGATGGGGAGGGCCAGATCGTCCGGGCGCGGCGGCGCCGCGTCCTCGGCGCACTGGTCCTCGCCGAGGCGCCGCTCCGGCGTCCGGATCCCTCCAGGGTGGCCGAGGCTCTGGTGGGCGGCCTGCGGGAGGTGGGGCTCGGGGCGCTCCCATGGGACCGCGAGACCGAGCAGCTCCGAGATCGGCTGTCCTTCCTGCACGGCCTGGAGCCGGGTCGGTGGCCCGACGCATCGGACGACGCCCTGCTCGAAGAGCTGGAGACGTGGCTGACCCCCTTCGTCGCGGGCATGAAGCGCCTCTCGGACCTGTCCTCGGTCGACCTCGACGAGGCTCTCCTGTCCCGCGTCCGGTTCGACGACCGCCGGCGCCTCGACGCCCTCGCCCCGACCCACGTGGAGGTGCCCAGCGGGTCCCGCATCCGGGTGGACTACTCGGACGCCGCGTCGCCCGCCTTGGCCGTCCGCCTGCAGGAGGTCTTCGGGATGACCGAGACCCCGCGGATCGTGGAGGGGCGGGTCCCCCTCCTCATGAAGCTCCTGTCCCCCGCCCACAGGCCGGTGCAGGTGACCACGGACCTGGCGTCGTTCTGGCGAGACGCGTACTTCGAGGTCAGGAAGGACCTGCGGGGGCGCTACCCGAAGCATCCCTGGCCGGAGGACCCCCTGCGGGCCGAGCCGACGCGCAGGACGAAGCGCCGGAGCTGAGGCGGCGCCGCCGGGGAGGAACGGGTCCTCCCCGCGGAGCCCGCTTCGATCCTCGAACGGGAGGCGGAGCACATGTGGGCGACGGGTGAGATCCAGGTGATCCCCATCGGGAGTGGCGTCTCCGTCCGCTCGGAGGTGAAACGGGCCCACGCCCTCCTCGCCGAAAGCGGGCTCCACGTCGAGCTCCACGGAAACGGGACGAACGTCGAGGGGGAGCTGGAGGCGATCCTCGACGCCGTGCGGACCCTCCACGAGACCCTGCACGCCGAGGGGACGGCGAGGCTGGCCACGTTCGTCAAGATCGGCACGCGGACGGACAAGGAGCCGTCGCTGGCGGGGAAGCTCTTCTGAGCGCGGGAGCGAGGGCGTGACCCTTCGCCTGGTCGAGATCACCGTGCCGGCCGAGAGGCTCGAGGAGCTCTCCGAGCTGCTGGCGGGCGTGGACACCGTCGACCTGTGGACGGTCGAGGAGGGGCCGGTCCGGGGCATCCAGCGGGCCCTGGTTCCGTCGGAGCAGGTCGAAGCGCTCACGGACCTGGTGGCCGGACGGTTCGAGGGCGGCGAGGACTTCCGCGTGGTCCTGGTGGCCGTCGAGGCGACCTTCCCACCGGGCGAGGAGGAGGAGACCGAGGAGGAGCGACGCGGTCCCGGACGGGTGAGCCGCGAGGAGCTCCACCAGGACCTCGCGGGGGGCTCCCGCGTGACCGGCGTCTACCTCGTGACCGTGGCTCTGTCGGCCGTCGTGGCGGCGGTGGGGCTCGTGCGGGACGACGTGGCCGTCATCATCGGCGCCATGGTCATCGCGCCCCTTCTCGCGCCGAACGTGGCGCTGTCGCTGGCCGCGACCCTGGGGGACGTCGACCTCGCCAAGCGAGCCCTCCTGGCCTCGGCCGCGGGCGCGTCCACCGCCCTCGCCGTGGCCCTCCTCGTGGGTGCGATGGTCTCCTTCGACCCGGAGACGCCCCAGCTCCTCGCCCGGAGTCGGGTCGGCCCGGGGGACGTGGTGCTGGCGCTGGCCGCCGGAAGCGCGGGGGCGCTGGCCTACACGACGGGCCTGCCCGCCGTCGTGATCGGCGTGATGGTGGCGGTCGCTCTCCTGCCGCCGCTGGTCGCGGCGGGGATCTTCGCCGGTGGGGGGTACCCCGCCATGGCGGCGCAGGCGGCGCTCCTGACCCTCACGAACGCGACGGCCGTCAGCCTCGCGGGCGTGGTTACGTTCCTCGCGCAGAAAGTCCGCCCGCGCCTGTGGTGGGAGGAGGAGCGGGCGAGGACGGCGACCAAAGTGGCCCTCGCGACCTGGGTCGCGCTGCTCGTGGGGCTCATCGCGCTGATGATCTGGGTGGTACGGGAATCCCCCTAGCGGTGGCCTGGGCCCCCGGAACGCCGAGCTCCCGGACGAAGCGGAGGGCCGCCGGACGGCTTCCGGCGACCCTACGTGACGGGTGGGTCGGAGACGGGCTCGCGCCGGGTCAGCCCGGGACGGTCACCTCCTCCGGGAGACGGCGCGGTCGCTTCGCCGGCGGTTCGTCGTCCCCGTCCGCCACCTCCGGCCTCGTCCCGTTCCCGAACAGCCGCTCGTACTCGAGGGCGTGCTCTTCCTTGAGTCGCTCCACGCTCATCTTGCCACTGAAGATGGTCGTGTCCAGCGGGAAGATCTCGGGTCGGAAGATCACCCCGTAGGAGTGCCAGAGGACGACGGTCAGGACGGCCAGGGTGGCCTCGAGGCCGTGGATCACCCGCGAGGCGGCCACGATCTCCCCGGGCAGCAGTCGGCTCACCAGCTCCGGGTAGACGAGCACGAGCCCGGTGAGGCTGATGACCATCCCTCCGAGGAGGAGCCCCCAGTACTCGAACTTCTGCATGAAGTCGAACTTCCCGACCTTGGGGCGCGGAGTTCCACGGATGAAGTGCTTCACGGTCGCCAGGGTGCTGTCGAAGTCGTCCCGGGACGGCACCATGACCGGCAGCCGTCGCTCGCGGATCGCTCGGGCGATCGCCCGGCCCACGTGGAGCAGGAGCAGCGCGACGAAGACGAATCCCGCCGTCCTGTGGACGACCCGCGTGGTCTCCACGCCGCCGAAGAGCTCGATGATCCAGCGCGCCAGCCGGAACTCGGGGTCGAGTTGCGGCACGCCCGTCATGACCAGGAGGGTGAAGGTCGCCATCGAGGCCACGTGCTCGAGCCGCTCGCCCAGAGTGAAGCGCTGTACGGTCTGCTGGCGCGGGAGCTTCTCGCCGGTCAGGCGCGCCTTCAGCCTCCGGATCCCGTCCGTTCTCAGGATCGCGGCTCCCTTGCGCTGCTGGTCCCGGAGGTGCAGCACGATGTGGAGCGTGAGGCCCACCAGGATGAACGGTATGAGGAAGAAGTAGGCCAGACGGACGAGCCAGATCCCCGCGTTGTTCCTCGGGCTCGCGGGAGCGTGCCCCAGCCACGCCCCGGCCAGGTTGACGTCTCCCCGCTCGTGGCACCGCAGGCACACGTCGGCGATCCGTGCCTCGTCGCTCGCCACGACCGCGTGGCTGCCGTGACAGTCGGAGCACGTCAGGACCTCGGGCTGGTCCTCCGCGCCCGAGTGGGTCGCCTGGAACTCGAGCGTCGTGCCGTGGAAGTCATCCATGTACGACTCGCCCACGCTGGGGAGAAGACCGTACTCCTTCGTCAGCTCGGCGTCCGAATGGCAGTCGACGCACTGGATCGTCGCCAGCAGGCGAACCGATCCCCGTCCGACGGCCCTCTCGTCGTGCGTCGCGTGGCAGGTCACGCAGTCGGGGAGGTCGGTGTTCGCGGCCTCCGCGTCGAGCCCTCCCGCGTGGCCTCCAGAGGCGTACGCCTCCATCGCGTCCTCGTGGCAGCTCGCGCACCGCTGGGCCAGAAGGGGCCGGGCCTCGGGCAGAGGCGGGTCGTCGGAGAACGAGTGGCAATCGGTGCAGACGGGCGCGTCCCCCTCGACGTCCGGGTGGGCCGGAGCCACGTCCGAGTGACACTCGACGCACGCGCTCGAGAGGTCCGTCACGGTGAGGGCGGACGAGGCCGCGGACAGCTCGTGGCAGGTCGTGCACGACGGCGCCCGGTCGGTCACGGGGTGGGACGGGTGGGCTCCCTCGTGGCAGGACACGCACTGGCGCAGCACGGCCGGGTCCTCTCCGGAAGGCACGTGACCGTCATGGGACGCGTGGCAGGAGGTGCAGGCGGGCGCCTCTTCGTCGGCCACGCCCCGGTGCAGGACATGAGGCTGCTCGTGACACGACTCGCACCGCTCCGCCGGCAGCGGCGACTCCGACAGGGGCGGGTCGTCGTGGAGGCTGTGGCACGCGGTGCACTCCGGCGCGCCCTCCTCGATCCCGGGGTGGGAGAGGCTCACGTCCGCGTGACAGGTCGAGCAGGCGTCGAGGCGGGCCTCCCGGGCCTTCGCCGGGTCGTTGGTGAAGCCGACGTGGTGGCAGCTGAGGCACGTGATCGAGTCGGGGTGGGAGGTGGTACGCCCACGGTCGGGTTCCACCTCGAGGTGGCAGGAGGCGCACACCTCCTGGACCTCGCCGACCTGCTGGGCTTCCGCCGTTCCGGCCCCGAGCACCATGCCCAGGAAGACCGTCGAGGTCGTGGCCAGGGCGCGTCGGAGGCCGGTGCCTCGACCTCCGACGCTCCTCTCCTCCATCGTCGCGTTCATGTCGACGACGCCTTCCCGGACACCACCCGCTCCCCGAGGGACCAGGCGAGGGCCACGAACCCGACCAGCGGGAGGAAGACGACGAAGGCGAGGCCCAGCACCGGGGCCGACACGAGAGCACCCGCCGTCTCCAGCGCGGTGCGGAATCGACCCCGCTCCGGCCGGGACGCGGCGGCCCTGCCGCCGGGGGAGCCGTCGAGCCGCTCGACCGGCGTGGCCCCCGCTTCCGGGGCGACCGCCGTCGCGCTCGACGCCGAGACCTCTCCCCTCACCCGAGGCGCGTGCGCGAGCTGCGAGGCGGCGGTGATGACCGCCGACAGCTCCTCGGGCGAGATGGGCTTGTTGAGGTACTCGTACACGCCGAGCTCCCGGGCCCGCCGCTCGACCTCGTCGTTTCCGTAGCCGGTGAGGAGGATGAACGGGGTCTCCGGCCGTTCCTCGTGCACCCACTCGAGGAGCTGGAGCCCGTCCAGGCCCGGCATCCGCAGGTCGGCGACGACCACGTCCACCGGGGATTCCCTCTCGAGCTGCCTCACGGCCTTCGCCCCGTCCTCCACCAGCGTGACGTCGAAGCCACGCTCGGCGAGGTATCGGTTCCAGGCCGCCCGCACGCCCTCTTCGTCGTCCACGAACATGACTCTATGTGAATGCCGCGCGTTCATCGTTCTCTCTCCTTGGCGATCTCGCCGTGTGCACGTGCCAGTCTCAAGCGACGACCCACTCCGTCCGTTCACGCATCTGCTCCACGATCGAGTTCAGCCGCTCGGTCTTCTCCTCTCCGGACCCCTCCCAGACCAGATCCACTCCACAGGCCGTCAGGTACCCCGCCACGGGGAGTGGAGGAGGCCCTTCCATCAGGGCGACCTTCTGGATCCAGGGACACTCGATGTTCAGCCGCCCCAGCGTCACCAGGAGGATGCCCTTCGGCATCCGCTTGGAGTCGGCGACGAGCACCGAGATGGAAGAGAGAGGTTGTCCGCGTACCAGGTCCTCGACGCTCGCGTACCAGGTCACGGACCGCCCCAGGGGCGCCAGGCGCTCGGCGAGGGCGGGGCCCGTTTCCGGGTCCGAGAGCAGAACCACGGGTCCAGGCCTTGGATTCGTCACCTCCGCAACCTCCTTGCTGTCCGGCCCCCGGTTGCATCCGGCCGGGGCGTCACCGGTACGCGACCCCCTGGAGTGGCAACGAGCGTACCAGTCTTCCAGCATGAGGCTTATTATGCTCTAAGTTGTTATATGCTAATTGTTTACGAGGATTGTAAGCGCTGCGGCCGACCGGGTCCGGGAGCCCGAAGTGTATATGTCGCACATACACCTGGAGCCGCGGGGGAGGGGGAAGAAAGGAGGGGGGGGCCGGAACGGCCCGGCGTGGGGCGGATTCCGCCGGTCGTGGGACGTCGGGAGGGGGTGTATGACGAGTCTATACAGCCTTCTAGGACCCGTCTTCCTCCTCCTCGGCGCCTCCCGTGGCTTCTCCGGCGGTGATGCCGTACTTCCGCATGAGTGCGTGGAGGTTCGGCCGCTGCATCCCGACGTTGCGGGCCGCCTCGGACACGTTCCAGTCGGCTTCCCGCAGCGCCTTCAGGACGAAGAGGCGCTCGACGCGCTCGACCGATTCCGCCCGGAGCCGCTTCTTGCGCTCGACGAGGGCCTGGGCGTCGTCGGGGATGTCGTTCCAGGGCCCTTCTCCCGCCGAGTCGCCCAGGGAGATGTGCTGGGGCTGGATGCTCGTGCCCTCGGCCAGCAGGACGGCGCGTTCCATCACGTTCTCGAGCTGCCGGACGTTGCCGGGCCAGTCGTGGGCCTCCAGGAGGGCCATCGCCTGGGGGGCGATGACCTCGATCTCCTTGTTCAGCTCCTCCGAGAGGCGCTTGACGAAGTGGTGGGCCAGGAGGGGGATCTCCTCACGCCGCTCCCGGAGCGGGGGCAGCTCGATGGTGAACACGCTCAGCCGGTAGTAGAGGTCCTCGCGGAACGAACCCTCCTCGACCAGGGACTGGAGGTCGTGGTTCGTGGCCGCGATCAGGCGTACGTCGACGGGGACGGTCCGGTCGGAGCCGACCGGGCGGATCTCGTGCTCCTGGATCAACCTCAGCAGGCTGCCCTGCACCTGGGGAGAGATGGTGCTGATCTCGTCGAGGAAGAGCGTGCCTCCGCGGGCGGACTCGGCCAGGCCCTTGCGTTCCTTGACGGCCCCCGTGAAGGCGCCCCTCACGTGCCCGAAGAGCTCGCTCTCGAGGAGCGATTCGGACAGGGAGGCGCAGTCGGCGACGACGAACGGCTTGTCCTTCCTCGGGCTGTTGTAGTGGATGGCCCGAGCGATGACGTCCTTGCCCGTCCCGGTCTCTCCCGTCACCAGGACCGTGCTGCTCGCCGGCGCCACCTTCGCCACGAGCTGCATGACCTTCCGCATGGGCGGGGAGGAGCAGATCACGTTCCCCACGGTGTAGCGGGACTCGAGCTCGGACCGGAGCCGACGGGTGAGGTCGACCAGCTGCTTCCGCTCGAGGGCCCGGGCCGTGGCCACGATCAGCTGCGGCGGACTCACCGGCTTCTCCAGGTAGTCGAAGGCGCCCAGCTTGATCGCCTCGACGGCCGTCTCGATGGTGGCGTATCCGGTGATGATGATCACCTCGGTGTCGGGAGAGACCGACCGGGCTTCGCGCAGGAAGCTGATCCCGTCCACCTCCGGCATCTTGATGTCGAGCAGGAGCAGGTCGAAGACCTCGCCGCGAATGAGCTCCAGCCCTTCCCGGGCCGAGGTGCGGGTCGTCACGTCGTACCCTTCCTCGCTGAGGACCCGGCGGATGCTCTCGCAGACGACCTCCTCGTCGTCCACCGCGAGCACCCGCGGGACCTCGGTCCAGCTGGCGTCGTCATTCATGGGCGCGCTCTGCCTGATCCTCATCGGGGAGAGGGAGGAGGACCGTGAATTCGGTCCACGATTCGCCGTCGCTGTCGGCGAGGATGGTGCCGCGGTAGCCCCGGATGAGCCCGAGCGACACGGAGAGCCCGAGCCCGGAGCCCTTTCCCACGGGCTTCGTCGTGAAGAACGGATCGAAGACCTTCCGGAGGTCCTCCGGGGCGATCCCGGGGCCGGTGTCCCGGACCACGACGCGCAGCAACCGGCCTCCGGTGTGGGGTGGGAGGTCGGCCCGGGGATAGTCCGTCCGGGGCACCACGTCGGCCGAGATCTCGAGGCGGCCCCCGTCCGGCATGGCCTGTACGGCGTTGAGCATGAGGTTCACGAGCACCTGCATGAGCTGGGTGTCGTTGGCCTCCACCAGGGGCAGGTCCGCGGGCACCGCCACCGACGTCGCGACGTCGGCGTTCTTGATCTCGACCTTGAGCAGCTCGAGGGCCCTTTCGATCAAGGGTCCGACGGCGCAGGGAGCCGTCTCGGGATCCTGTGACTGCTTGCGGGAGTAGTCCAGCAGCTGCCGGATGATCGCGGCGCAACGGTTGGCCTCCCGCTCGATCATCCGCAGGTCTTCCTGGGCGGGGCTGTCCTGGGGAAGGTCGTTCCTCACCACGTGGCAGAAGGTGATGATCGCCATGAGCGGGCTGTTCAGCTCGTGGGCGATGCCCGCCGCGACCAGCCCCACGGAGGAGAGCTTCTCCGCCCGGACCACCTGGAACTGCGCGTCCCGCAGCTCCTCGGCCTTCTGTGAGACCCTGTGCTCCAGCGTGCCGGCCCACTCCTCGACCCGGCTCTTCGAGCTCGCCAGGCTCTCGATCATCTCGTTGAAGGAAGCCGCGAGAATACCGATCTCGCGCGCCGCTCCCCGGGGCACCGAGAGGGAGGCTTCGTCCACCGCCACCCTCCGCGTGGCGGCGATCATCCGGTCCAGGGGTCGCTGCACGCTGCCCCGGATCAGGAGGAAGAGGACGCCGGTGATGAGCGCGACCGCGGCCAGGGCGATCAGGATCGCGTTCCGCGTCGCGTCGGCCAGCCGCGCCTGGGCCGGCTCGAGGGACATGGCCACGTCGAGGACGCCGAGGACGCTCTGCTCCGAGGGCGAGAAGTGGCACCGCGCGCCCTGACACCCCTCCTGGTTCCGGACGACGTGGATGGTGGCGAGCAGGTCCTGGCCCTGTTCGTTGGTGTACATCCGGGTCCGCGCCTGGGGATCCACGTCGGGCGGAGGCGGCTCGTCGCCCGAGTGGCACTGGACGCAGGCGTCGGCCCGCGTGTCCACCGCCTGCCCGACCTCCTCCGGATTCGAGGAATACGAGATCACGCCGTCCTTGTTGAAGAGCCGGATCTCGTGGATTCCTGCGTGGCCCCCCACGGTCTCGATGATCTCCCGCACCTCCTCCCGGCGGTTGAGTCGCATGTCCCGATCGAGGCTGAGAAGGATGGCCTCCGCGATGCTCTCCGAGCCGTGGACGACCTCGGCCAGCATCTCCTCGCGCTGCGCCCGGATGAGGATGAAGGAGAGGAGGGCGACGCTGACGAGCACGAAGAACCCCGCCGGCACGGCGATCCGCGTGCTCAGGGGAGCCCGGCGGAGCGTCCGCTGCCTGCCGCGGCCCGCGCGGCTGGCTGCCCGGGAGGAGGACCCGCGCCGACGCGCCGCAGGCGAGGAAGACGTTTCCCTGCCTTCGTTCGGCGGACCGGGACCGGCGCTGGCGTCCATGAGACCGGCTCCTAGCGTCGCTGCAGGACGTCCCGGTGGAAGTCCCCCGGCATGTCGCCGAACTGCCAGGGGTCGTCCAGCCGGTAGTGGCAATAGGTGCAGAGTCCCATCCGGGGCAGGCGACCCAGGTCGGGCGCCGGCGGGGCCGTCCGTCCCGCCTCCCGGGCGGCGTCGCCGGCCCGTTCCACGCTGGCCTCGAACAGGCGGTGCGCGAGCGGCAGATTGTGCTGCGCCCCCGCGTCGCGGACCAGCGTGAGCAGCCCCCGTGCTTCGCTCATGGCTTCCCGGGCTCCGGGCGGTGGGGCGGCGGGGAGCCTGGAATCGACGGTGCGCAGGTATTCGTCCACGAGCCGGGTCCGCTCCTCGGTTCCCCGGTTCCACCAGCGGAGCACCGTGGCGTACTCGGAGCGGTGGCAGCCCGAGCAGGAAACCGCGCTCCCGGTCACGGTGGCCTGCTGCCCCGTCGGCGACACGGGGACGTGGCAGGAGCGACACGTCAGGCCGTCGACGAACTTCTCGGACGGTCTCGCGTTCGGAAAGCCCGGGATCACGCCGAGGACGAGCCTCTGCTGCTCCACGTGGACCCCTCCGTGGCACCGGTTGCACGTGGACGAGCCGGGGAACGAGGGAGTCACGTCGACCTCGTGGGCCCGGACGTGGCACTGAGAGCACTCGAGCGACACGGCGGAGCTCATGGCGACGATCCGGTGGCTGCTCTCTCCGTGGCAGGCGTGGCAGGCGACCTCGGTGTGCCCCGGGTGCAGGTCCTCGCCGATGCTCCGGGCCGTGATGGCGTCGAGGTCGGCGTGACACGCGCCGCAGGTCCCGGGCGAAACGCCGGTCTTGGGCTCGGCCACGTCGTAGTGGCAGCGGACGCACTCTCCCTCGATCCAGGGCATGCCCTGGTGGGGCACGTCGAGGCCCTGGCTGGTCATGCCCTCGTGGGCCGGTGACCGGTGGCATTGCCTGCAGTCGGCGGGGTTCTCACCGTTCAGCTGCTCCGCGTGGCAGAGCCCGCAGGCGTCCGTGCCCCCCGACAGGGGCTCGGAGCCGTCCTGGTGCGAGTGGCAGCCGGCGCAGCTCATGGCCACGCTTTCGTCCTCGTCCGCGTGGTTCCGGTGGGAGAGGGTCACGCCGGCCACCGTCACCTCGGCCGGGCCGGCATCGGCGTGGCAACCCGATGCGGCGCAGGCGGCGCCGGGGACGGTCGCGACCCCGCGCTCGGCCAGATCGCCGCGGTGGCACGCGGCGCACGCGAGCTCGGCGTGGGCCCCGGGTCCGTCGTCCACGTCCGTCCCCTCCGCCGCGAGGCGCGCGGTCTCCGGCGAGGCTGCCCCGGCGTCGGACGGCGCTCCGGCGTCCCCGCAACCCGCCAGGGGCGCGGAGAGCAGGAGGATCAGCAGAACGATACGGCCCATAGGATCATCCCGATGCAGAGGAGGCCGACCGCCAGCGCGGCGAAGCCGAGGATCGCCGAGGCGAGGGTGGCTCGGCGGGAAGGAGGGGGCGCGGGTGTGTCGGAGATCGACCGGGGCGAAGGTTCCGCGTCGGCCGCCGCCCGCAGTCCCTCGGACATGAGCGGGTGTTCCTCCTCCATGTACTCGAGCGTCGCGCGCCCGTGGAACATGACCCCGTCGAGGGGGAATTTCTCCGGCCGGAAGTGCACGTGGAAGAAGTGGATCGTGAAGATGAAACACGCGGCGAGCAGGGCCTCGTCGGCGTGGACGATGATCGCCACGTTGAAGATCCAACCCGGCAGGAACCCCGCGAAGAACTCCGGGAACCACAGGAGGAGGCCGGAGCTACCGATGATCGCCACGCCCCAGAAGACGGCGAAGTAGTCGAACTTCTCCATGTAGCTCCATCGCCCGAAGCTCGGGCGCGGTCCGAGCCCGAAGAACCACCGGATCTGGTCCCAGAAGTCCTTGACGTCGCGCGGCTGGGGCACCATCGAGTCGGGGCCCCACAGCAGGCTCCGGCGGTCCTCAGCCCGGGCGAACGTCCACGCCAGGTAGGCCAGGTGCCCCCCGAAGTAGATGAAGGTGATCACGGCCCCGATCCGATGGAGCAGGCCGGCCACCTCGACCCCGCCCATGAGCCGGATCAGCGCCTCCGACCAGAACGCGCAGCTGAAGCGGAGGGGAAGCCCCGTGATCACGAGCAGGAAGAAGGAGACCACCACGGCCGCGTGGGTCAGCCTGTGGAAGAGCGGGAAGCGCCACACGAACGGGCCCTGTCCGCGCTGAGCCGCGTCGAGGGGGGCACGCTCCGGAGGGGTTCGCGGATCCACGATCAGCCTCCCTCGTTCTCGTGCTCGGGCCCGCCCCTCGCCAGGCGGAGGAGCCAGAGCGCGGTGTGAGTGCCGAAGAACGCGAAGACCCCGATGAGCAGGCCCGTCATCAGCGTATAGACCCAGTACACGTGGGGATAGCCCTCCCGGTCGTGTGGATCGGCGTGGGGCTCGAAGGCGGCGAAGCCGGGGGTGGCCGCCGGATGACACGTGCGGCAGGTCTCGAGCAGCCGCTCCTCGCTCACCGTGGAGCGGGGATCCGCCGCCGGCTCAACCGCGTGGGCGGAATGGCAGTCCTGGCACGTGGCCACCGCCTCGGAGCCGAGAGCCGTGGCCTGGCCGTGGTAGGTCTCGTCGAAGGTCTCGGCGTAGTGCTCGTGGCACGTCGAGCATCGTTCCACGAGCGTCTGGCCGAAGTCGGGGTCCGAAGTGGCCAGCATGCCGTGGAAGCCGTGGCAGCTCGTGCAGGCCGGGGGGGCCTCGGGCCCGTCGTGCTCCAGCATCGCGAGCGTCCTGATGCCCGATTCCCGCAGGCGGGTCCCGTGGATGTCGGTCGACGCGGAGTCGGCGACCTCCGCGTGGCAGTCTCCGCAGGTGGACGCCTGGTGGGACGGCGCGACCCTCGAGGCCCCGTCGTCGGTGGCCTGGGTCGCGTGTGGAGCGTGGCACGACCAGCACGGCACCGACCCGGCGTGGGGATCGACGGGCGGGAGCTCCGCCGTGTCGTGGCACTCGACGCACGCGGTGTTCATCCGTCGCAGGCCCGGGCCCTCCCTGGCCTCCTCGGGGCGGAGGACGTCATGGACTCCGTGGCACTCGGTGCACTCGGCTCCCTCGTCCTCGCGTTCGTGGATGCTCCCCCTCCAGCCGGCGCCCTGGTCGGCGTGGCAGGAGACGCAGGACTCGGTCGATACCGCTCCGCCGATCCCCGACTCGGGGTCGGGAAGGGGGTGGGGAAACCGGTCGAATCCCGAGTGGCAATCCCCACAGCTCATGGTGTCGTGGGCCGAGCGGGCGAGCTCCCCGGGCAGCACCAGCAGCTCCCGGGCCCGCTCCAGCGTGGACACTCTCTGGCGCAACAGCTCGAGCTCTCCGTGGCAGAGGGCGCACCCCTCGAGGAGCGCCCCCGGGTCGCGGCGCTGGGCCGCGGCCGGGCTCGGGACCACGCCCGTGAGAACCAGCAGGACGGAGGCCGCGCACGCCAGCGCAGCGTACGGCGTTCTCGCTTCGGGGTGCCCCGGCATCAGAGGTCCTCTCCGTACTTGAGGAGTCGGTTCCTGATCTGGTGGCGGCTGAGCCCGAGCAGACGCCCCGCCTCGCTCTTGTTCCCGTCGGTCCGCCGGAGGGCTTCCCGGAGCAGGGTCTTCTCGAGCTCCTCGAGATCCACCCCCTCGGGACCCAGGTCCGGGACGACGCCCTCGGCTCCGTCGTCGGCATCGCCCTTCCGGAGATCGGGAGGGAGGGACTCGGGCCCCAGCGTCTCTCCCTCCGTCAGGAGCACGGCGCGCTCGATGACGTTCCGGAGCTCCCGCACGTTTCCGGGCCAGGTGTGACGCTCGAGGAGGCCCAGCGCGTCGGGATCGATCTCCCCGACCCGCTTGCCGAACTCTCGGTTGAACGTCTCGAGGAAGTGCGCCGCGAGCGGTTCGATGTCGGAGCGGCGGTGCCGGAGGGGCGGGACCTCCACCGGGAGGACGCTCAGCCGGTAGAAGAGGTCCTCCCGGAAGCGGCCCTCCTCGACCTCCTTCTCGAGGTTGCGGTTCGTCGCGGCGATCACCCGGACGTCGACCTTCATGTCCCGGGTCGCTCCGACCCTCCGAAACGTCTTCTCCTCGATGAAGCGCAGCAGCTTGCTCTGGACCGCCGGGGAGAGCTCGCCGATCTCGTCCAGGAAGAGCGTCCCGCCGTCCGCGACCTCCACCAGGCCCCGCTTGGTCGTGCGGGCGTCGGTGAACGCTCCCTTCTCGTGGCCGAAGAGCTCGGACTCCATGAGGGTGTCCGTGAGCGCCGAGCAGGTGACGTTCACGAAGGGTCCCTCCGATCGAGGACTCAGCGAGTGGATGGCCCGGGCCAGGACGCCCTTGCCGCTCCCCGTCTCTCCGGTGATGAGGACCGTGGCCGTGTCGGCGGGGGCGACCTTGCGCACGAGCTCCAGCACCTCCTCCATGGCCGGGCTGGAGCCGACCACGGCCCCGGCCAGGGGACTCCTCTGACGGAGCGCCCGGACCTCCCGCCGGAGCCGGGTCCGCTCGAGCGTCGAACGGAGGGTGGCTTCGAGGCGATCCATGGAGAAGGGCTTCTCGATGTAGTCGGAGGCGCCGGCGCGCAGCGCCTCGACGGCCGACTCCACGGTCGCGTGGGCGGTGACCATGATGGCCGGGACGTCGTCCCGGCTGAGCTCGGGCAACAGCTCGGTGCTCTCGCCGTCGGGCAGTTTCACGTCCAGGAGGGCCAGGTCGGGCAGCCCCGACGCGAGGGACTCCCGCGCTTCGGCCAGGGACGCCGCGACCGTCACCTCGAAGCCTCGCCGCTCCAGTCGCTCTTCCAGGACGTCCCGGATCAGGTCGTCGTCGTCGAGGACTAGTACCCGTTCGGTCGCCATCCAGGAGCCTCGGTGAGAGTCGACAGGGGGCGCTCCCGCTCGGTGTCCGAAGGTAGCGTAACGGTGACGGTCGTGCCCTCTCCGAGGCGGCTGCGGATATCCAGGGCGCCGCGGTGGGCGGCCACCACGCGCGCGACCAGCGACAGCCCCAGGCCGGTCCCCAGGGGCTTCGTCGAGTAGAACGGGCGGACGGCTCGCTCGATCTCCTCTTCGGCGATCCCTCCCCCGGTGTCGGTGAAGGACACGACGACGGCCCCGTCCTCCGAGATCTCGACCGTCGCCGTCAGGGTGCCGCCGTCGGGCATCGCCTCGACGGCGTTGGCGACCAGGTTGAGGAAGGCCTGCTCGAGCCGCAGGCGGTCGCCGGGCACCTTGGGGAGGTCCCGCCCGAACCGGCGCTGCACCGAAACGCGCTCCGCGCCCGGCAGGCCCCGGGCCTCGAGGAGCACGTCGTCCACCACCTCCTCGACGGCGACGGGTTGGGTCTCGACCTTCACGGGCCGGGCCAGCGAGAAGAGGTCCCGCATCGTCTCCGAGAGACGCTCCAGCTGCTGGTCCATCCGCCCCAGCACCTCGCGTCCCCCCTCCTCGAGGGCGTACTCCTGCTCGAGGAGGTCCATCGCCGTCCGGATCGAGGCCAGCGGGCGCTTGAACTCGTGGGCCATCTCCGCCGCCAGCTCGCCCACCCGGGCCATCCCCTCCCGCGCCTCCAGCTCCCGGTCCCGGGCCGCCGCCAGCTCCTCTGCCTCCCGCTCGCGCTCGATGAGCCGATGCACGGAATCCCGCAGCGCCCGGACCTCGTCCTTCCGGGCCCCGCGGCCCGCCTCTCCCGCGGCGTCGGCGAGCTCGTGCTCCATCCGGTGCAAGGGCGTCACCACCTCGCGCTCCAGCATCGTCACGAAGATCAGCCCCAGGGCGACGAAGGAGAGGAGCATGAGCCCGTTGCCGAGGATCGCGCCCCGCTCCATGGCCGCGCGCATGGCCTCGACGGGCAGCTTGAGCTCCAGGACCGCGTCGCCGGAGGCGTTGAGCGAGAGGGGGAGGTAGGCGTGGACCGTGTCGCCGCGGAGGCTCTGGCGCAGGATCCCCTCGTGGGGAAGCTCCGAGGCCGCCGGGATCCAGATCCCTCGCGGGCGGGTCCCCTCCTCGGCGGCGTCCGCCGACACCAGGATGGTGCCGTCCGGCCCGTAGACCCGCGCGGTGCTCACGGAGGCTCCGGTCACGAGACGGACCAGGCTCCGACGTCCGGCGTCGATCCGTCCCCCGGGCAGCGTCGATTCCAGGGCCGCGCGAGTGGACGCGGCCGCCAGGGCCGCCTGCTCCTCGCTGGCGCTGAGGAACTCCCTCTGCCAGTAGCGGAACGAGAGGACCGCGGAGACGGCCAGGGCGAGCGCGACCACCGCGCCGAAGGTGATGGCCACCTTCCGGCGCAGGCGTAGTGCACGGAGCCGTCGGATCCACGACATCGCAGGGTCGCCGTTCGAGACAGCGGATCCGCGCGGATCCGCTCATCCTGAAAGCTGCGGTCCGGCGGGAGGTGAATCAACGGAAAACTCGCGTGCCGACGAGCTTTTCGGGGTTTTCCCCACACGGTCGGGAGGGGGGTTCGGACGGTGCGGCTCATCACAACGCGTGCGGGGGTGGCCGGCGCACCGGCCACCCCCGTCGACTGCCGCGAGCCGGGAGGTCGTTCGACGTCAGAGAGCCAGCAGGAGCATGGCCGTGACGGCGGTGACGTCCGCCACCAGGGCGGCCCCGAAGCCTCGCTTCCAGTACAGGATTCCGAAGGCCACGGCCGGCAGCGCCACGGTCACGAGGCCGAACCCCAGGGCGGCGACCGCCGTGGGGAAGCCCACCGCGCGGATGCCGGGCGTGTAGAGGAGGACCTGCACCAGGGCCGTCAGGGCCACGGCGGCGACCGCCGCTTCCTCCCGGTGCACGCGGTGCCACCGAAGCAGCAGCCAGGCCACGCCGGTGAGCAGGATCACCCGGAGGAGGACCTCGTCGAGGACCGCCTGGCTCACTGTGGCCACCATCGAGCCGACCGTGGCGCCCACCGGCACCGTGGACCCGAGGAAGGGGACGGCGAGCACGCCCAGGACCGCCCCCACCAGCAGGCCGATCCCGATGTCACCGGCGATCGCCCTGCCGC
>JASFUL010000059.1:0-16700 GCA_050050315.1 Gemmatimonadota bacterium | reverse complement strand
GGAGGTCCGGGCCGGGCGGACTTCGGCGACGTCCCCTCTCGAGCCATCGGATCCTCAGCCCCCCGCACCGTCCCGGGGATCCCCGTCGTCTTCGGTGCCTCGGGCCTCGGCGCCTGCCGCCCGGATGGTCTCCATCAGGACGTCGAACTCCACGGGCTTCTGCAGGTACTCGAAGGCCCCGATACGCCGGGCCTCGGCCTCGTCGCCGGCGGACCCGTGCCCCGTCATGATGATCACCTCCACCCGGGGGTGATGCCGCTTGACGTGACGGAGCACGTCCAGTCCGTCCATCCCCGGCATCCGGAGGTCCAGGACCATCACGTCGGGCAGGTCGTCCTCCAGCGCCGCCAGGGCCGCCTCGCCGCTCAGCGCCACGTCCCCCCCGAGGTCCCGCATCCGCGTCCGCTCCGCGATGGTCCGCACGAAGTCCTCCTCGTCGTCGACGAAGAGCACCTTGAGCGCCCCGGCGTCCCCGCTCGTCGCCGGCGGCCTCCGCTCGAGCTCGCCGAGAGCCATGTCGGGGACCCCAGCCTCCGCCATCGCGGCGGCCATCATGTGGCGGTCGAACCCCTCGCGCGATTCCCGGATCAGCGCCCGCGCCCGGCCCCATGCCGCCCGGATCGTGTCGAGGAGCTGGCCGGTCTCGGCCGGCTTCTCGAGGTAACGGAACGCGCCCAGCTGACGCGCCCTCCGCTCCTCGTCGTCCGAGCCGTGGCCCGTCAGAACGATGACCTGGACGTGGGGGTGCTCCCGCCGGACGCGCTCGAGGACGGCCATCCCGTCGATCCCGGGCATGCGCAGGTCCAGCAGCATGACGTGGGGGGCGTCCTCGGCGATCATCTCGAGCGCCTGCTCGCCGCTGAGCGCCACGCGGCTCGCCACGTCCCGGACGGCCAGCCGCTCCGCCATCGTCCGGACGAAGTCCTCCTCGTCGTCGACCAGGAGGAGCTTGATCTCACTCATCGCGATCCCCGCCCACCGGAGCGGGTCGCCGCTCTCCGGAGAAGAGGAGGGAGAACGCCGCCGGAGCGTCGTCGGCTTCGACCGAGGCCGGAAGCCCGTCGAGGCTGTCGACGAGACGGCTCCACTCGTCGGCGTCGAACGCTCCGGCGCCCCCGTCCGCCTCGACCCGGACCGCGGGAACTCGATCGTCGCCCGACGCC
The DNA here is from genome assembly GCA_050050315.1 of Gemmatimonadota bacterium. Classification (GTDB taxonomy): domain Bacteria; phylum Gemmatimonadota; class Gemmatimonadetes; order Longimicrobiales; family Gaopeijiaceae; genus JASFUL01. Next base: position 15,537 of record JASFUL010000059.1, on the reverse strand, counting down.
ACCATCCGAACGACGCCTCCGGCGGGGACCTGCTCGAGGGACCAGTCCACCGTCCTAGAGAGGGCCATGTAGATCTGAAGGGGACACGCCGTGACCGCGGGTACGCACGACGGGTCGAGGACCACGATGCCCCGCTTCCGCTCCCGGGCGCGGCGCTCGCTGAGGCGCGCGACGTCCCGGAGCGCCGCGTCGAGCTCGATCCGATCCGCGTCCCGGTCGAGTCCGTGGGAGACGCGGTTCAGGGACGACATGAGGTCGGCCCCCCTGCGGATCTGGGCCTCGATGCGGCCGATGGCCGCGCTCACCCGTTCCCGGTCCGGCTCGGCGCCCGGTCCGGCGAGCAGGATGAGGTCCTGGACCAGTCCCGCAGATTCCTTCACGATCGCCAGGACGTTGCGCACCTCGTGCGTCGCGCTGGCCGTGATCCGGGCGAAGAATTCCGCCTGCGACTCGGCACATCCCATGGTTGACGATGCCCCGGCGCGAAAGTGAGATTTATTTCACGATAACGCACTCATCAACCTCGGTCAAGGAGTGTCGCGGCCCCGTGCGGCGGACCGGGATCCCGCGTCGTGCCGCGCCGGAGATGGCCGGGCGAAGAGGGTCGAGCCAGCCGCGAACCTTGCCGCCACTGGAGGCCCGGACGCAGATTGGCCCTCCCCCGGTGCATCCCCACCCGACCCAGGATACCCACGATGCGACCGACCCTCCTCGCCTGCGCGTGCCTCGTCGCTGCGCTCCCGGTGCACCCGGATTCCGGCATTCTCGGCCAGGACGCCGGAGCGGGCCCCCCGGAGGGCTGGATGGTCCGCACCGACCGGCCCGGACAGGATCCGGCCGACATCGACTTCATGGACATGCCCCCGGGCTGGCACGTCACCACGGGCCCGGCCGCGATCCTGTGGAACCCGTCGCACACGGCCTCCGGCGAGTTCCGCCTGGAGATGGAGTCGTACCTGTTCGATCCCCGTGGCCGGAGAGAGGGGTTCGGGGTATTCCTGGGCGGGCGCGACCTCGAAGGAGCGGACCAGGAGTACGTGTACTTCCTGCTGAGGGAGGGGAACGAGTTTCTGGTGAAGCGGCGGCGGGGCGACGTGACCGAGGTCGTGGTGGACTGGTCGCCCGCTCCCTCCATGGTCTCGTACGCCGGGAAGGCGGAGGACGAAGCCACCGCGATGAACGTCCTGGCGGTGGAGGCCGGAGACGAGACCGTGCGCTTCCTCGTGAACGGAGAGGAGGTGGCGTCGCTCCCGCGAGGCTCCCTGTCCCTGGACGGCGTGGTGGGGCTTCGCGTGAACCACGCGCTCAACCTGCACGTGACGCGCCTGGACGTGGAGACCGAGGGCGACCCCCCCCAGGACGTCCCGGCGGGCGACACACCGGACCGCCCCGAACCGTAGGGAGGAGCGTCGACGAAGGCCCCCGGCCGAGGAGTGACGATGGCGAAGCGACGGATCCGTGTCCCCAAGCCCCCCTGCACCCCCGAGCCCCCCAGGCCGCCCGGGCGACCGCGGCCCCCGGGACCCGGTGAGATGAAGACGGGCCCCGACCCTCGGGAGATCGTCCGCAAGCTGATCCGCAAGCGCAAGCGGTCGTAGACTGCCGCGGAAGGCCCTCCCCGGGGTCCCGGACGGCGAACGGTCCGGGAGGCCCCCCACGCGCGACCGGGCCCGAGGCGGTAGCTTCGGGCGATGACACGCACGTTCTCCCTCGCCGTGGTGCTCGGCTTCGCCGCGTGCGGACCGCGCGGTGCGGCCGGTCCGACCTCGCCACCCCCCGACCCGCCGGGCCCCACCGCGGGACCACCCGCCCCCGAGGCCCCCGCCCCCGCGTCCGGCGGGCCCTGGGATGGCCTGTTCGCCCCGGGAGGCGGCCGCTTCGTGCACGTGTCGTCGTACGACACCACCGGTGGGAACAGGGACCGGTACGAGATCGCCGCCGGGGACTCCGCCGTCCTCCTGGACCTGGAGGGACCGGGCGTCGTCCGGAGGCTGTGGCTCACAGTGGCGAGCCGGGACCCCCACTACCTGCGGCGCATCGCGCTCCGCATGTACTGGGACGGCGAGGCGTCCCCGTCGGTGAACGTCCCCCTGGGCGACTTCTTCGGCAACGGGTTCGACCGGCGCCACTACGCCGCCCTTCCGATGGGGGTCTCGAGCGGAGGCTTCTATCTCTACCTGCCCCTTCCCTTCCGCGACCACGCACGCATCGTAGCGGTCAACGGCACGGGCCGCGCGGTGGACGCGTTCTACTTCAACGCCGACGTCGAGGTGGTCGACGCCCTCCCCGAGCCGCTGGCCACCTTTCACGCGGTCTGGCACCGGGACCGTCGGACGACCGATCCCCGCCCCCACACGGTGCTGGAAGCCACCGGAAGCGGGCGGCTCGTGGGGATGACCCTCAACGCCGAGAGTCTGACGGGGTCGTACGAGTTCCTCGAGGGCGACGAGATCTGGACGGTCGACGGGGAGGCGCGAGGCCAGGGGACCGGGACCGAGGACTACTTCAACGGAGGGTGGTACTTCGAGGCAGGCCCGTTCGCGGCCCCCTGGCACGGAGTCGTCGTGAAGGACGACGCCCGAGGCCGCATCGCCGCGTACCGATGGCACGTGCCCGACCCCGTGAACTTCCGGGACTCCATACGCGTCGAGCTCGAGCACGGACACGCCAACCGGGAGGTCGCCGACTACGCTACGGTGGCGTACTGGTACCAGACGGAGCCCCACCGGCCCACGCCACCGCTGCCGCCACCCGACGAGCGCCGGGTCCTGGGGGTGAAGCCTCCGCCGGGGGCCGTGACGGGAGCCGCGTTGGCCCCCACGGAGGTGCGCGGAGGCACCGCGACGGTGACCGTGCCCGTCCCACGCCCCGACCTGTACGAGGTCGTGGTCTACCCCCGGGGCGCCCGCGCGGGAGGCACGGCACGCATCCGGGTCGCGTCGGGCACCGGTGACGGCGTTCCGTGGCCCCCGACGTGGGTCACGCTCTCCCTCGGCGCCGAGGAGGAGGGCGTGATCCTCGAGCCGGTGGTCGTGGACACCGTGTCGGCGGTCGGCGAAGTGGCCCTCCAGGTGGCGGGCGGCCCCGGAGCCCTGCCCGCGGCCGTGTACGCGGAGCCCGTGGCCCGCTGGGCGACGCGGTGGATGGTGGTCGGGCCGTTCCCGAACCCCCAGCGCATCGGCACGGAGCACAGCGCGGCGCTGGACTCGGTCTATCCCCCGGAGCGGGACCCCTCACTGGACCGTTCGTACCCGGCGATGGACGGCCGCACCGTCGCCTGGACGGCGGTGGACACCGACCGCGACGCCCCACCTGGCTACGTCCGGCTCAACCCCCGCTTCGAGCCGAACGACCACGTGGCCGCCTACGCCCAGGCCTTCCTGCTGAGTCCGGACGCTCGCGACGCGGTGCTCCTCCTCGGCGCCGACGACGCCCACGTCCTCTGGGTGAACGGCGATCGCGTCTCGGAACGTCAGGGGCGCAACATCTCCCGGGCCGACGACCTGGCGGTCCCCGTGCGGCTCCGGGCCGGGTGGAACCGGGTGATGCTGAAGGTGGCCGACCTCGACGGTGGGTGGGCGTTCCAGGTACGGGCGGCCGACCCGACCGGCGAGCTTCGCTGGAGCCCCCGGCCTTCCCCGGACGCCGGCGGGCCCCCGGCCCCGGGACGGCCGGAGGGGTGAGGTCCAGCCGCACCGACGGCGTCGATGGGACGCCCGGCGCTTGCGGCCCGACCCCCCCACGACGAACCTTGGATCAGCCGTCCCATCGGTTCGGGCGTCGTTCCGGCCGCCGCCCCCTCCCCCGTCCGGCGTCCCGGGAGCCGGCCACCGGCGGCTCGAGGAACGATCTCGCACATCGGCGTACTACTAAGACAGAGGAGAATCCCGCTCTTGGAGGTCCCCGACCGCGATCCCGATCGGAGCACCTCCGACGGGCCCTGGAATCGAGCGATGGTAGCGGACAAGTCGTACTTCTCCACCGGCGTCAGCGCCTTCTTCGAGATGGCGACGACCGACGCCGTCCGTCTGCTCCCTCCGCACCTCCAGCCCATCGAGATCAACCCGCAGCGGTCCATCCTCAACGTCTCGATCTTCCACTTCCGGCGGAGCGAGGTCGGGCCGTACGCCGAGCTGATGTTCTCGGTCGTGGTGCCGCCCGTGGCCGACGAGTGGGGCAAGCACCCCAAGGGCGGCTTCTTCCCCATCCTGGCCGCCACGAGCTCGGAGCGGAGCCGCGAGCACCGGAAGGAGCGACTCCGGATTCCGCACTACGAGGAGAACATCGACGCCCAGTTCATCGAGCGCCCCGAGCGACTCCGGGTGCGGATCCGGGCCGGCGGCCAGCCGGTGGTGGTGCTCACGGTCACGCCCCACGTGTGGCTCTCGACCACGCACCTCCTGCACGCCTTCATGATGGACGGCAGCCGCAGGCTGAAGGCCGACTTCCAGGTCAGCGGACGCTACACGGTGCACGAGCAGGAGCGGGGCAGCATGACCCTCTACCGTCATCCCATGACGGATCGGCTGAACCTGGACGAGCTGTCCCGCTACCCGTTCCGGGAGCACTGGCTGAAGGAGGGGTGCGAGCTCTTCCACCCCGTGGAGAGCCTCTGACGCTCCTCCGGGGTCGTTGACGGTCCACTGGGGCATCGACCTCGGCACCTCCAACACCACCGTCGCCGAGGACCGTTCGGGCGAGCCGCACGTCGTCAACCTGCCAGGGCTCGTCAAGGTCGAACCGCTCACCCAGGCGCCCCTGGTCCCGTCCTGCGTGTGCATCCTGGACGGCCGGGGCGAGCGCGTCCTCGTGGGCCAGGAGGCCGTGGACTACAACTGGGACGGCCGGGCCCCGGGCTGGGCGAGCGGATTCAAGCTCCACCTCGGGAGGGACGGCCAGCGCGAGCTGGCCCGCGTCGACGGGCGCTCGTTCACGGCTCGTGACGTCACCACCCTCTACCTCCGTGAGCTGATCCGGGCACTCGAAGCCCGCTCCGGCGTGCGGGTCGTCGACGTGACGCTCGCGACGCCCGCGGACGCCTTCGAGACGTATCGGGCCGAGCTCCGGGCCATCGTCCGATCCCTCGACCGCCGACCCCTCCTCCGGCGCCTCCTGGATCGCCTCAGGGGACGTCGGGGAGAGATCCGCTTCCGTACCGTGGACGAGCCGGTGGCGTCGGCGCTGGGGTACGGCGTCGACGTGGGGAGGCCGGGGACCCTGGTCGCGTTCGACTTCGGCGCCGGGACGATGGAGGCGGCGGCCGTCCGCACGGCGGGAGGAGAGACCGTCGCCACCGGCCGGGCCGAGGTCCTCGCGAAGCAGGGAGTCCGTCTCGGCGGTGACGACGTCGACCAGTGGATCCTCGACGCCCTCGTTCCCCAGGCGTTGCACGACTGGCCGGAGCGGGAGGTAGCCCTCCGGTGGGAGGCCGAGCGCACGAAGCTCCTCGCGAGCTCGGGAGGCGAGGGCGCCTTCACCTTCGAGAGTCGCTCGTACGGCACGCTGGACTACCACGGGCTGGCCCGGATCCTCGCCGACCGGGACCTCCACGGCCGGGTGCGGGATCTCGTCGACCGTCTGCTCGCCGAGCTGTGGGAACGACACGGAGTGGGCGCCGACGGGGTGGACGACGTGATCCTCGAGGGAGGATCGACGCTGCTTCCGGGCGTGCGGGACCAGCTTTCCGAGCGGTTCGGGCGGGAGAGGGTGCGCGAGTGGATGCCCTTCGAGAGCGTCGCGCGAGGAGCCTGTATCTTCGCCGCGGGAGGACGCGTCGAGGACTTCATCTACCACGACTACGGGCTCCGGGTGCGGCGGGACGACGGCGAAATCGAATACGAGCTCCTGATCCCCGGAGGCACGCCCTTCCCCACGGCCGAGGATCACGTCACCCGGTTCTACGCGCCGGGCTTCGACGGCCAGGAGTCGCTCAACCTGTTCGTGTGCGAGGTGGGTCGGGTGGCGGGACGCTCGGTGGAGTGGGAGGAGCGTCCCAACGGCAACCTCTACTTCGCCCCGACCTCCAGCGGCGAGCGGGCCTTCTGCCCCTGTCTCAACGAGTCGGACCCCGCGATTCCGCTACGCCCCCCCGGGCGCGGGACCGCACCCCGCCTCCGGGTGTCCTTCATGGTGGACGACGAGCGCTGGCTGTGCGCCACCGTGCACGACCTCCACCGGAAGGAGGATCTGCGGGTGCGCGCGCCCGTGGTGCGGCTCCGGTGACGCCGGGAGACGAGCGGGACCGGGTCGCGGACGCGTTCCGGCGGGTCGCGGACGCCGTCGGAGGATCCTACGACCGGACGTTCCATTCGAACCGGCCGGTGGTCCAGAAGCGGGACCGGGACTGGATCGTCACCCTCGCGTGGGAGCTGCTCGAGCAGGGGACGTTCGTCACCGTGGTGCGGGCGCCGTTCCACAACCCTGCGGGGGTGCGCTTCGCGATCCGGGACGAGCGGCTCTTCGACAACCTCCTCGAGACCCTCGGATTCGTGGAGGACCTGGAGGTCGGCGAGCGTGTCTTCGACCGACGGTTCGTCGTGAGGGGGTTCCCTGGGGACGCCGTCCGTGAGGTCTTCGACGCCCGCGTCCGCGAGCTCCTCCAGGCGCAGGAATCCGTCGACCTCAGGGCCGCACCCGGGGCGCTCTACACCCGCTATCCCGCCGGCGTGGACGAGCTGCACTTCAGGGAGCCGGGAGCGCTCGTGGACCCGGAGCGGCTCATCGGCCTGTTCGAGCTCTTCGAGGAGCTGCTGCCCCGTCTCCGTGGCGTCGGGCCGCACTCGAACGACCTGGAGCTCGACCTCCAGCGACTGGCGGGGCCCGGGGGGAGGGTGCCCCTCATGAACGGCCCTCTCCTGCTGTGGGACGGCGACGCCCCCCGCCGCGACGCCGCCGCGCGCCTCGGCGGTCGGGGCGATCCGCGGGCGGTCGAGCCCCTGGTGGCGGTGCTGGGCGACGACGACGAGGGCATCGTGGCCGCCGCCGCGCGGGCGCTGGCCCGCATCGCGGACCGACGGGCCGTCCCGGCCCTCGTGGCCCTCCTCGGACAGCGGCGCCGGAAGGCTGGCGACTCGACCCTCGGCGACGTGGCCCGCCAGGCGTTGGAGCGACTGGGGGAGGCGGAGCTGGGCCGCGCGTTCGAGCGGGCCCTGGAGGGCGATCCGGAGCCGCTGCGCGCGGCGGCGGGAGAGCACCGGGAGGCGGTCGTCGAAGCCCTCGTGGCCGTCGTCGATTCCGTCGACTTCACCGCCCGCGTCGAGGCGGCGCGGGCCCTCGGCGAGCTGGGGGCCACCGAGGCGCTCCCGCTGCTCCGTGCGAAGTCGAGCGCCTGGGGCATGCGGACCCGACTCACCGAGGCGGCGGCCGAGGCGGTCGAGAAGATCGAGGCGCGGGCCGGGCTCCCCCGCCCGGCGCGCTCGGCCCCGGAGGGACCCGACACGCACCCCCGCCCCGCCGACGGGATCGTACGGGACGACTCCACGCTCCCGCGGCCGGCCGAGGGGGAAGGCGAGGGAGACAAGGGGTAGTCCCGCGCTTCACTCCCGGAGGGTCACGCCCTTCAGCCTCAGGCTGTTGGTCACCACGCTCACGCTGCTGAACGCCATGGCCAGCGCCGCCAGGATCGGGTGGAGCTGGCGGAGCATCCCCGGCAGCGACTCGATGGGGTAGAGCACCCCCGCGGCGATGGGAATGAGGGCCACGTTGTAGCCGAACGCCCAGAACAGGTTCTGGCGGATCGTGCGCATCGTCGCCCGGCTGAGGGCGATTGCCTGGGGGACGGACCGGAGGTCGCCCCGCATGAGCGTCACGTCGGCCGTCTCCATGGCGACGTCGGTCCCCGTCCCGATCGCCAGCCCGACGTCGGCCACGGCCAGGGCGGGTGCGTCGTTGATCCCGTCTCCGACCATGCCCACGAGACCGTCGGTCTCATCCATGAGCCGACGGACGACGTCGGCCTTCCGGTCGGGCAGGACCTCGGCCTCCACCCGCTCGATCCCCACCTCGACGGCGACGGCCTCGGCCGTCGCCCGGTTGTCGCCGGTGAGCATCACGACGTCCAGGCCCTCGGCCCGGAGGGCGTCGATGGCTTCGCGACTGGTGGGCTTCACCGCATCCGCCACGCCGATCAGCCCCGCGGCCCGACCGTCGAACGCGATCCACAGCGCGGTCCGGGCACGGGCCTCCATGGCCTCCGCCCGGGGGCCCAGGTCCCGTAGATCGATCTCCCGCTGCTCCATGAGAGCGCGCGTTCCCACCAGCACGTCGCGACCCTCGACGACGGCGGCCACCCCCCGGCCGGGCACGGCCTCGAAGCGGTCGGCCTCCGGAGCCGCGATGCCCCGGGCCTCGGCGAACTGCAGGACCGCCCGGGCCAGCGGGTGCTCGCTTCCCCGCTCCGCGGCGGCGCCCCGGCGGAGCAGCTCCGCCTGCGCCGGGGCCAGCTCGCCCACGCCCACGTCGGCCGGAGCCCCCGCGGACGTCCCCCCGCCGGTGAGGGAGCCGCCATCCGGGGTCCGGCCTTCGACGGCCGTGGCCACGGCGGCCGCGGCCCGCCCCTCCGGCAGGGACGCCACCCCGTCCGGCAGGGACGGCGGGGCGTCCCCGACCTCCCCGGGGCCGGGTGGGAGTGTCCCACCATCCGCCGCCAGGATCTCCATCACGCGCGGCTCGCCCAGCGTGACCGTCCCGGTCTTGTCCAGGACGACGACCTCGAGGTCGTGGGCCCGCTCCAGCGCACCCGAATCCCGGAAGAGAATGCCCATCTCCGCGCCCTTGCCCGTGCCGACCATGATCGCCGTGGGCGTGGCCAGACCCAGGGCGCACGGACACGCGATGACGAGGACCGCCACGAGGCGGATGAGGGCGGGCGTGAAGCCGGCCCCGACCGCGATCCACCAGACCGCGAAGGTCCCGACCGCGATGGCGATCACCGCCGGGACGAACACCGCGGCGGCGCGGTCGGCCACCCGCTGGATCGGCGCCTTGCTCCCCTGGGCCTCCTGCACCAGGCGGACGATGCGCGCGAGCGCCGTCTCGGCCCCCACGGCCGTCGCCTGGAACCGGAACGACCCCTCCCGGTTGATGGAGCCGGCGGCCACCGCATCCCCCGGACCCTTCTCGACCGGCAGGCTCTCGCCGGTCAGCATGCTCTCGTCCACCGCCGACCGCCCCCGGACGACGGTCCCGTCGACGGGGATCCGCTCGCCGGGCCGCACGACCAGCACGTCGTCGACCGCCACGGCCTCGACCGGCACCTCCTCCTCTCCCCCGTCGCGCACGACGCGGGCGACGGCCGGCCGGAGGTCCATGAGCTTGCGGATCGCCTCGCCCGTGCGGCCCTTGGCCCGCACCTCGAGCAGCTTCCCCAGCTTGATCAGCGTGATGATGACCGCCGCCGTCTCGAAGTAGACGTGGGCGCCGAGAGACGTGACGCCCAGGGTGAGCGCCACCGTCACGGGAAGCGAGTAGAAGTAGGCCGCCGAGGAGCCCATGGCGATCAGGACGTCCATGTTGGCCGTCCGGTTGCGGAGCGCCTTCCATCCGCCCAGGTAGTAGTCCCACCCGACGTAGAACTGGACCGGCGTGGCCAGGGCGAGCATGACCCAGTTCACCCACGGAGCGTGGGCCCACGCCCCGAGCAGCCCGAAGTCACGGGCCATGGAGAGGAGGAAGAGGGGAAGCGAGAAGGCCACTCCGACCAGGAACTTACGCGTCTGGTCACGGATCTCGGCCTCGCGGGCCGCCGCCTCGGCGTCCTCCATCTCCTCGCCCGCCCCGGCCTCGACCACGCCGTATCCCGCGTCCTCCACCGCCCTGGCGAGCTCCGAGCGGGTCACGGCCCCCGGGATGATCTCGACCACGGCCTTCTCGGTGGCGTAGTTCACGCTGGCGGACACGACCCCGGGGACGCGGCTCTGCAGGGTGCGCTCGATCGTGGCGGCGCAGTTGGCGCACGTCATCCCGGTGATGGGGAGCTCGACGGTCGCGGTGGCGACGCCGTACCCCGCCGCTCCGATCCGCTCGGCCAGCTGGCTCTCGCGCACCTTCGTGGGATCGAACGAGACGGTCGCCCGCTCGGTGGCGTAGTTCACCGCGGCCGTGTCCACGCCCTCCGTCCTGCGGAGGGTGCGCTCCACGGTGGCGGAGCAGTTCGCGCACGTCATCCCCGTGACGGGGATGGTGATCTCGCGCAGGGACATGTCCGTACCTTCCTCTTCCATCGTGGGCGGAGCGGCGCTCGAGAACCGACGCCGGCGTCGCCCGGCCCGGCTCAGGCCGTCGCCGGCGGGTAGTTGATCTCCTCGAGGAGCGCCTCGATGTCATGCCACGAGGTGGCGCCCTCGTCCCACTCCACCGAGACCTCGCGGCGTTCCTGGTTCGCGCTCACCGAGCGCACGCCGGGGACCTCCCCGACCTCCCGCTCGATCGTCTTCACGCAGTGGCCGCAGGAGATGTTCGGAACCTGCACGGTCTTGTGGCCCATCGTCGTCCTCCGTTCGGATCTGTGTTCGGTTTTCTCGTACGGACCCCCGCCGTCCCCCACCGCGGGTCTTCCGGGGGATGCGGGGCGGCGGCCGGGAGCGCGGTGCCTCCCTCCCCGGGGCGTCCGCCCCGGCGCGTCAGGTTCGACCGGTCGCCTGGAAGACCGTCAGGATCTCACCGATCACCCGCTCCCGTTCCTCCGCGTCGTCGCCCCGGAGGGCGCGGGTCACGCAGTGGTGGAGGTGCCTGTCCAGCACCCGGCCGCCCACCTTCTTGAGCGCGCGCTGCACCGCGAGGATCTGGTTCATGACGTCGACGCAGTACGCCCCCTCCTCCACCATCCGCTCGATGCCCCGCACGTGACCCTCGACGCTCTTGAGGCGACGGAGGATGTCGGCGTTGGCCGGGTCCTCGGAAGCCGCGCGAACGGCGGGAGAGGCACCGGAGGCGGCAACTGTCACTGTGTCTTCGGCCACGGGCCCGGCTCCCGGAATCGTGTCGCACCCACCCCCCCTGGGGGGGGTCTACACCTATCAAGATGGCCACATCGGGCGTCCAGGTCAACGTGGCCCGGTCCCAGTCGGGAGCTCCCCGCCCGATGGACGGGGCGAGCGCGGGATGACGTCACGGCCCGTCTCCGTTTCCCGGGAGCGCCGGGGCGGAGCGCGGCCGCTTTCCCGGCCGTCGGCCGTGGCTCTAGATTGGTGCCCAACCGACCCCCCGGCCCCTCCCGTCGAGGTGTGCGATGCGTCCGACCGCCTGGCCCCTTCTCGTCTTGGCTCTCCTCCTGGCTCCTTCGGAGTCGGAGGCCCAGGGCTTCCTGGGACTGGAGGCGACCGTCGGCTACGCCGGCTGGAGCAGCGACGACTTCGAGGGCTTCCAGGCGGGCCCCCGCTTCCAGCTCGGTCTCTTCGCGAAGTCCCGTCCGTCCCTGGCGTTCGGCGTGACCGGCACGCTGGGCCTGGTCGACCTCCAGGACCTCGAGGGCGACGTGACCGAGCTGGGGCTCGCCGGGACCCTGCGCCGGTCGGTCGGCTCTCCGGACGGCACGCACCTGTGCCTCCTGGCCCGGGCGGGGTGGAGCCGCCTGGCCGTCGACATCCCGACGGCCACCTTCGACCTCACGACGGACGGGTTCTCGGTCGGACCCGGAGCGGCCCTCTCGTTCCCCCTGGGCAGCGGGCTGCACGCCTCCTTTGGAGGCGACCTCGAGTGGCACAGCTACCGGGACCTGAGGCTCGAGTTCGGCTCGAACGGGACCGACGCAGGCGCATCCGGCTGGAGGTGGAACGCCAGGGCCGGGTTGTCCCTCGGTGTCGGACCCTGAGCGACGAGGAGTCGAACCATGATGGTCCGCCCCGTGGCGCTCTCCGCCCCGTCCCTGTGACTCGACGTGCTCGGCGTCGCGAGCCTTCTGGCCGCCCTGTGCGCCGGGGGAACGGCCGACGCCCAGGAGGTTCCGAGGGAGGAGTACCTCGCCCAGCTCCCGCTGAGCACGCCGCGGCTGGTCCCGGGCTCCCCCGCCTCCCGGGGCTTCTCCCTCTTCGGGGACCGGTCGGAGCCGGGGTACCGTGACGTCGATCCGGTGGACGGGAACGACGACGCCCGCGCGGCCGTGCTCATGGCGCTCGGCGTGCGCTTCGCCCCCTTCCCGGTCCAGAACACGGGGGACTTCCCCACGGACTTCGGTGCCTACGTCCGCAACCGGGCGTCCTTCCCCCTCTTCGTCGACACGTGGGACCTGCTGGGGGCGGATGCCGAGCTCGTCGAGTCCCGGGCCATCAACCTGGCGGCGCTCGACGGCGAGGCCTGTCGGGGGACGTCGGAGGACGTCTGAACCCGGGCGCCCGGTTCCACCGACGACCCCGCCCTCGAGGACTGCGAGCTCCTGTGGCTCATGGAGCGCTACACCCCGGGGCGAGGTCGCTCGCGTCCGCTGGACGAGTCGCTGATCCGGGGCGACCCGAGCCCCTTCGACGTCCTCTTCCTCAACTTCCCCGGAGAGGCCCGGCCAACTGGAAGCAGGCCTACGAGCCGGAGCACCGCGCGACGCCCGAGGCGCGGCGGGCCTCCTTCCCCCACGCCTTCCTCCACCCGTTCATCCCACGGGCGAGCGACCCGCTCGTCGTCAAGCGGGTCGACTACTACTTCCACGAGTCGGTCATGCGCGTCGACTTCTCCACGCCGAACGCGTACGTGTCGCGGGAGGAGTGGGAGGAGGAGGTGCGCGCCCTGCCCGCGCCCCGCCTCGGTCAGCGCGAGCTGTGGGAAGCCACCCGCTACATGGCGTACGTGGACGACGCCGAGACGGTGGTCAACACCCACCCCTTCGGATACATCGGTTCGGAGAACAAGGGGCTGAACCAGGCCGTGGAGACGCCGGGGGGCAGCACCCGGGACGCCCACGGCACGTACCCGTCCCCCGGGCGGTACGCCAACGTCGGCCCGGGCGGAACGACCGACCAGGCCACTCGCTACCTCGACTCCCGGGAGTTCCTCCGGGCGCTGGAGGCGGGCCAGGAGGACCTCGGACCCGACTTCGAGCCCGGAAGCGTGCTCGGACTCGCCGACCCGTCCCGGCTCCGGCTCCTGCCCGACTGGGAGCGACTGGTGGCACGCGATCTCCCTTCTCGGGCATCCTGGAGAACTTCAACACGGGAAACGTGGCCCCCCCCGGTCCCAGCTACAACGCGGGCTGGAACAGCAGCGGGCCGTCTTCGGGCTTCAGCGCGTACGATCCCCACTCGATCCCGTCGATCTTCCCGCTCCAGCTTCAGGACCGGTTCCGGAACGACCTCGGCTTCCTGAACCTGACGCTCCCCGTGCTCCTGAACCTCCCACCGCTGGATTCCCCGTCCCGGATCGCCGCGTACCCCTTCCGCCTGCTGCTCGGCCGCCGGGATCCCGTGTACTACCCCGACCACAGCGTCCCCCACCGCTTCGTGGGGATCTCCTCGGGGATCTCACGGCAGAGCTTCGACGACGACTTCAACGCGTTGGCCCTGAACCCCCAGCACTTCGATCAGTTCGTCGCCAGCCTCCTGCTGCACTTCGCGGGCAGCGGTGGCAGCGAGGAGACCGAGGTCCTCGGCGGGTCCGAGTTCATGGACGCCGCCGTGGGGCCGTTCTTCCAGGTGCCCTTCTACCTCGGCGAGCGCTTCGTGAGAGAGGACACGCTCTGGAACAGCTGGACGTCCTTCGGCGCCACGATCGACTTCAGCGACATTCCGTCCTACAGCTATCGAGCCGAAATCAATCTCTGGGAGTACGCGGGTAGCATCCGGTACAACCTCCGGACCGGCCGGCTCGAGCCGTACGTGAAGGGAGGATACGGCTGGGCGTGGTACAGGCTGGAGAACGCCCGGGCCCAGGGCGTGACCTTCACACCGGGCGACTCCGACTGGATCGGGGCCGGGGGTCCTGCCGAACGTGTGGCACTACGGCCTGGGGCTATAGCTGGTGCCGTGGAGACGGGTCGGGGACCTTCCCGGGGGACTCGACCTCGGTCTCCGGGTGGAGCTCACCCGGTACACGCAGGACCTCGGCCTGGACCTCTCGGAGATCCCGCTGGAGGAGCTGCGCTTCGCCTTCCCGACCCTGGCGGACGTGCCGACGGGGGAGCGCGTGTCGCGCACCGACCTCCTGTTGGGCTTCACGATCAGCTTCTGAGAGCGCCCGGCCAGGCGGCGAATCCCACCACCGCCAGCGGGGGACCGAGGGCGCCCGCGTCGGAGAGCCCGGACCGGGTCGGTTCCTTCGAGGCGCGACGGTGTAGGGCTACCCGCTTCTCCGTTCCCTTCCACCACCGCCCGAGCCATGACCGCTCTGCACCACGAGATCCGCCGTGACACCCGGGGCAACGACGACATCCTGGACCTGACGGACGAGGTGCGGCGGCTCGTGGCGGGGAGCGGAATCCGGACCGGGCAGGCGACCCTCATGGTGGTTGGGTCCACGGCCGCTCTGTCGACGCTCGAATACGAGCCTGGCCTGGTCGGCGAGGACATCGCCGCGGCGCTGGAGGGGATCGCACCGCGGGACGCCCTCTACGCCCACGAGCAGACGTGGCACGACGACAACGGGCACAGTCACGTCCGGGCGTTCCTGGTGGGCCCTTCCCTCGCGCTTCCCATCGTGGAGGGCGACGTCCCCCTGGGCACGTGGCAGCAGGTCGTGCTCATCGACCTGGACACGCGCCCCCGCGATCGGCGGGTGGTCGTGACGCTGGTGGGGGAGCCGTGAGCCGAGGGCCCGGGTCCGGCGGGCGCCGATCCCGGGCGCGTCGCGGCGCGCAAGGGATCTTCCGAATCGTCCGCGCCGCGACCGGCCCCGCGGCGGCGCTCGCCCTCCTCGCCGGGTCCCCGCCCGGCCGGACGCCGGAGCCGCTGGCCGCCCAGGAGCCCTCCTCCGACCCCGAGGTCGTGGCAGACGAGTTCCAGCGAGCCTTCGAGTCCATGGTGTGGAGGGCCGCGGCCGTCCGGATGCACCCCGACGCCCTGGACCGTTTCCACGAGGTCGTGACCATGCTCGTGGCCACCGACGCGAGCACCGAGGTGCCGGAGCGGCTGCTGGGAGGCGTCGACCGGGGAGGCTACGAGGAGCTTCGGGCACCCGAGGTGTTCGAGCGCGTGATGACCTCGCTGCTGCAAGAGACCCCCGGGCTGATGCACGCCCTGGTCACCCGCCGGCACGCCGTGCTCGGCTCCGTGGCGGAGGGCGCGGACACGGTGCACGTGGTCTACCGTGTGCTGCCACGCCTCCAGGGCTCCGCCCCCGAGATGAAGGTCATGACGCTGGCCCGCGCCGGCGGCGCCGGGGGGCCGTGGCGCGTGCTCGGGAGCGACGAGCTCGACGTCGTGCGGGCCGCCCTCCGGGGGATCCCCGTGGGAATCCCGGCGCCGCCCCCTCCCCCCGACACCGGCGGGGTCGGATAGCGGGGAACGGCGTCAGCGACCGACCGGGTCCGTCTCCCACGGGCTGGCGTCGTCTTCGCGCCGTTCGCGCGCCTGGTCCAGCAGCCCCTGCAGGTCCCCGTCGCCCATGGCTTCCAGGTCC
>JASFUL010000058.1:0-16719 GCA_050050315.1 Gemmatimonadota bacterium | reverse complement strand
GTCCGGAGCTCGGCGGCCTGTACCCCCGGGTAGCGCGCGCGAATGATCTTCACCGCGTGCTCGGCGGTGCGCGCGGCCGCCTCGGCGCTGGCCTGCTCCTCGTTCTCCCCCGCGAACAGGCCCTCGTCGCCGGCGAGCCAGATGCGGGCCCGGGCGAAGCCCAGGATGGCTCCGCGCTCCCCCTCGCTCAGCCGCGGATACCGCTCCGCCAGGGCCCGGTCCAGGTCCTGGACGATGAACTCCACCAGGGCGTCGGCGGCCTGGTCCCAGAGGAAGCGCTCGCGGTAGCTCACCAGGGACGTGCCGTCGCTCCGCCGGGTCACCCCCACCTGGACCGAGCTCCGATAGACCACGTCCCCCAGCCGCACGTACCCCAGGCGCTCCTCCGCCCGCTCCGGCGGCACGGCGAGGATCAACGCCCTCGCCACCGGATCGGACCAGTCGCGCAGCCGGCCGACCTCCGCGCGCCGTTCCAGGACCCAGACCGTGTCCCCACCCGGATCGACCCGCGTCGACGTCCGCCAGGTCTGGCCGGTAGCCCCGGTGAGGGCCCGGAAGTCCCTCTCGGCCATGTCGTAGTCGTCGTTCCGGGTGACCTCCATGCGCTCCACCCGCACGCCGGTCCCGTCGGGGCGGACCGTCGTCTCGATGGTGTAGTCGACGCATCCGGCCGCGACGAGCGCAACCGCGGCCAGCGCCACCCGGAGGCCCCGTGTTCCATGCCCGCTCGTGTTCATGGTCCCCTCCTCGTCGTCAGCTCAGGAGCTCCAGGAGCCGGCTCGCGGGCACCGTCGCGGCGCCCGGCAGCTCCAGGTCGTCCAGCACCCCCAACACCTCCCCCGCCGTCACGTCGCCTCCGGTGTCGAGGCGCTCCAGCGCGGCCCGCCAGGCCGGAGGCATCCGTCGGGATCCCGCCAGCGCCTCCGTCTGCCACGCCCGGAGGACCGTCGTGGCCGGGGGCAAGTCGGCGAGGAGCGCGCGGAGCTCCGCCACCGTCACCTCGGCGCGTCCTTCCAGCGACCGCAGCGACGCGGACCTCCCGAACCCGGCCACACCACCCCGTCCCCCGCGCTCCTCCCCTCCACCGACCTCCGTCAGGCGACGCTGCTGCTCCAACACCTGGCTCTGGAGTGCCTGCTCCCGCTCCGAGGCCCGGGCCAGCGTACGCAGGGTCATCCCGTTGAAGAGCAGCAGGGCCAGCACCGCCGCCGCCAACGCCGGCACGGCCCACCCCGAGCGCCGTCGCCCACCGGCCCGCCGGTCTCGCAGCGCGCGGCGGACGTCCGACGCCATCGACGCCACCCAGGCGTCCGGCACCCTGGCCTCGAGCTCCTCGAGGGAAGGAGCGGCCAGGTGCCCACCCACCCGCGCCATCGCGTCGCAGGTGGGGCACGCCGCGGCGTGGGCCCGGAGCTGGGCCTCGCCTTCCTCGCCCAGCTCGCCGCGGAGCCACGCGTCCAGCTGGTCTTCGAACACCTGGCAATCCACGCGGTCCATCACGTTCCCTCCTCCATGGCGGTCAGCGCCGCCGCGATCCTCCGGCGAGCGAAGTGGAGCGTGGTCCTGAGCGTGCCGGGGCGGATCCCCAGCTGCCGGGCCACCTCGTCCTGCCTGCCCTGCTCCAGGTCGACGCGGACGAACACCTGCCTCTGGCTTTCGCTGAGGCGCCCGGTGGCCGCGAGGACCCGCTCGTGGAACTCCCGGCGCTCGACCTCGGCGGACGGGTCGTCGGGCGCCGCCCCTCCGAGGCGGTCCAGGTCGGCGGTCGTCGCCGTCGATTCCCGCCGCACCCACGCACGGCGGGTGTGGTCGAGGCACCCGTTCCGGTGCACGGCGTACAGCCACGACACGAAGGAGCGCTGCGGGTCGTACCGCCCGATGAGCTCGTGGACCCGGATCCACGTCTCCTGCGTGAGGTCCCGGGACCACTCCCAGTCGTGGGTGTAGCGATAGGCCATGGCCACGAGCGCGCGGGTGAGCGCGTCCACGAGCTTCCTGAAGCTTCGCTCGTCGCCGTCCCGGAATCGGATGGCCCAGGCGGTCAGGTCGTGCTCGTCCACGTGGCTCTCCGGGAGGGTCGGTTCGGGTCTGGGTTCACCCGGGATACGGGGTGCGCCCCCTGGATGTTAACGCCCGGCGCGGGCCTCTGGCTTCCTCGAGATCGCCATGCCGTTCTTGTTCGGGCGGAATGCCCGTCCTACCTTGGCTTCGGATCGCAAGGGCGTTTGGGTTTCCCGTCCCTCATCGCGGTGCCCTCCGGTCGACGGGGCACGCTCAGGCGCACTGTAGCCCGGGACGCCTCTCCGCCCATGCCGCGTGGATGAACACGACCACGACATCACGCCGACGGGTCGTCGGGGCGCAGACCACTCTCCTCACCGCCCTCCTCGCCGGCCTTCCACCCATTGCCTCCGCCCAGACACCGGAACAGCGCTACGGCGACTGGGTCACACCGGTCTTCCAACCGGACGAGTACGCCCAGCGCCGGTCTCGGATGCTCGAGGCCCTGTCCACCGACGGTGGCGGGATCTTCATCGTCCCGTCTGCGGAGGGCAGCCCGGGCCATGGCACCTTCCGACAGAGCGACGACTTCTGGTATCTGACGGGCCTGGAGGTGCCGGCCTCCTTCCTGGTGCTGGATGCCGACAACGGAACGGCCACGCTCTTCATGCCCCCGGAGGACGCGCGCTTCCGGAACGAAGGGCGTCCCAACGACTTCCCCGGCATGCCCCAGGGGGACGACCCGGAGCTCGTAGCCATGGCGGGGGTGAGCGTCGTGAGCGGGTGGACCACCCTCATCGACTCCGTCACCGTGTGGAACGACGAGCGCCGATCCCTGCTGGTGAACCTGGGCCACGCCGGGGACATGTACGTGCCCACGCCGCCCTTGATGGGCACCCTCACGCCGGCCGAATCGCTGGTGTTGGGCCTCCACGGCCTCCTCTCACCCCGGCCACGCATCGACAACGCCTTCCAGGCCGTGGCCCGGGTCCGCATGGTCAAGAGCCCCGCCGAGGTCGACGCCTTGCGCCGGGCCGCCCAGGCGACCACGGAGGCAATCCGCGCCACGGCCGCCGTCGTCCGTCCCGGCGTGGACGAGCGGACGCTCCGGGGCGTCTTCGAGGCGGCGTGCCGGGCCAACGGCGCCCAGGCCATCCCCTTCACCCCCATCATCAAGTCTGGACCCAACTCGCTGTGGCCCTGGCGCATCCTGGCAGCGTTCTACGACCGGCGGAACCGGACCCTGGAGGCGGGTGAGCTCGTCATTCTGGATGTGGGCTGCGAGGTGGACGGCTACGTGAGCGACGTGGGCCGCACCTTCCCCGTGAGCGGCCGTTTCAACAGGGAGCAGGTGGACATCCTGGGCATCTCCACGCGAGCCGCCGAGGCCATCATCGCCGCGGCACGGCCCGGCGTGACGCTGGCCGACCTGACGCGGGCGGCGTACGCCTCCATCCCCGACGGCGAGGAGCGGTACATGCAGACCCCCTCGTACTTCGGACACCACATCGGCCTCTCCACGGGAGATCCGGCCCTCATGGACGCGCCTCTGGAGCCGGGCATGGTGTTCACGGTGGAGCCCTGGTACTACAACCACGAAACGGAGATCGCCGTCTTCGTGGAAGACGTCGTCGTCATCACCGAGGATGGCGCCGAGGTCATCACGCGCAGCCTCCCCAGGGACCCCCGGGCGCTCGAAGCTCTCATGCGTACCGAACCGAGCCGGGAGAACTGAATTGGCGGCGCAGCTGGAGGTCCTCGTAGCCGCCTCCACGCGCGAAGCCGAGGAACAGCTACCCCCTGACCCGATTCTGGATTCGACCGTCGCTACCCGCCGCCGCTCAGCCTGTTGGCCGTCTCTGAGAACAGTGAAATCGCTTCGGCTTCGGTCCCAGGGCAGAACTCGACAGGTCCCCCGATGAAGATCAACGGGTGTCTACGGTGTCGGGAAAGGAGATACTCCTCGGAGGCCCAGCTCGGCCGTTCGAGGTGCCACATCGTATAAGTGGTCATCTTGCCCGCGCGCGCCCCGTTGTACCCACACTTCAGGAAGTACTGGCGCTCGTGCCCATCGGAGTAGGTGCCGTCCGGTTGCCGGACGTTCCCGGCGACGCGGAAGAAGTCCTCCTCGACCGCGGGTGTGGGATCCAGACCTCTCCAGATCGTCAGTGCGTTGCCGAGCCGCTCGATGTAGATGAGCTGATCCTCACCGGCCTTCTTCATCGTGATGATGTCGCAACAGGGGTCCTTCCACTCGGGCACCGGCGGCACGAAGTCGTCCGGCACACGACCATACTGGTACGTGGTGAAGATCCCCCTGGTCTCGACCTCCGGCTCCCCGACGGCCTCCGGTGCCGGCGCCTCTGCGATCGCCGAGCGGGGCTTTGCCGAGATAGTCGTCGGCAGACCCGAATCGGGTGTGCATGGGCAGTCCCGGCGCGAAGCGCATCGGAGTACTCCACCAGCGTATCACGATGGCGGAACCTCTCCCACGTCACTGCCGCCTGGAACAACTCCTCGCCCGCGCGGAGTCGGACACCGGGGCAGTGACGCTCCCACTCCTCAACGGAGCCGATGGCTAGTCCGAGCATCGGGGCGTTCTCGCGCACGAAGTCGAGGTGAATCGTCCAATCGCCCGAGTAGACACGGTCCGGCAACTCAAGGAGATCAGACTGAGCTCCCCCGTCCCGGGGCGTGATACCGAAGGCGGTGAAGGTCAGGGCCAGCGAGAGCACGACGAGACGCGCCGGCCGGAATGCCGCAGACATGGTGCAGTCCCACCACGAGGGGTCCGGGACCTGTGCGGATATCCCGAATCAGAAGCAGGGTCCGTCCCCCGGCCACCTTGGCGGAATCCTCGATCCCGATCCTGGAGTGATCCGTGGGCGACCCCTTCTCCGATGGCTTCTTCGACCCGCCCGGCTCGAAAGACGTCCCTCGCCTTCCCAGCGAGAAGGTCCAGTACGAGATGGGTCGGAGGGTGCGGGGACGACGGACGCCCCGCGCCGTGACCCCCCAGGACGTCGAGGAGGCGAAGGGCTGGCTCCGCTGGAGCCTTCGGCTTGCACTAGTCGGGGCCGTCGCGGGGTGTGGATACGGTCTCTGGCAGGTCTTCGCGGTCTCCACCGGCGGGGGCTTCGGCTCCCAGGCCTTCACCGTTCTCGAGTGGACCGGGATCGGCGCCGTGGGGGGGGCTGTTCTGCCCTTCGCCCTCGTGGCGGCCCTGGGTCTCGGGCTGCTGGCCGCCATCCTCTGGGGGCTGGGGCAGCTGCTGAACCTCCTGACGAGCTCGTGAGGGGTCCGGCCTCGAGCTAGAAGCGGGTGACCTGCCCCCACCCCCTCACGGAATTGTAGGATCCACCGTCATTGTCATCACGGAGTAGTCGCGGTCCCTCTTGTGCCACGGAGGTTCATGACGTAAACTATGTTCACGTCATGAACCTATGAGGTGGGCCATGCGGACGTTGACCAGGTGGTGTGCCATCCTCGCGTGGGTTCCCGACTGCGTCGCGATCGTGGCGGGTGCCCGGGCCCCCACTTCACCCCCTGCCGACGCTCCGCCCGAGGAGTTGGCACCGGGGGCCGTGATCGCGTCCCTCCCGGACACGGCCGGAATCTGTGTGGACCGTGACCGATGCCGGTAGGGCCGCATCCTCATCCCGATGGGAGAGTCCGATGAACCAGCCTCGATCGTACGTGGCGAACGGCGTCCTGGCCGCGACCGCGGCGGGACTCTGGTGGACGTACGGCCCCGGCAGGCCTGAGCCGGGCGTGATCGTCTGGTCCGTCGTCGGCGCACTCGGCGCCGCGCTCCTCTGGAATCTCGTGCGCCTGGGCCAGCGGCTGCACGGCGCCGGAGGAGAGAAGGCGGTGTGGCACGAGACGCGCACGGTGCTGTTCTGGGTGCTAGGCCTGATGAACACCGTATGGGCGCGGCCCGGCGAGGAGAGATCGTGGCACTGGTGGGTCGGCGTGGTCCTGCTCGTCCTGGCGGCCGTGGACACGGTCGCCCTGGCCGTGCACGAGCGCAGGATCGTGGCTCGGGCCGGCGGGCACGGCGTCGGCGACGAGAACCGCTGACGCACGCGTTGGCCGCCGGCCTCCGCCGACGCCATCTCGGACCTGTCAGCGCGTCCCGCCTCACCCCACGCCTCCCGCCGGAACCGGCTTCAACGAGAAGGACCTCCATGTCGAACGTCATCGTGCCCACCCGGCCCACCCCCGGGGTCGAGGCAACTCACCGTCGAAGCGGGTCACGATCGGAGTGGGGCTGCTCCCGTCCGCGTGTGGGAGTGGCGGCGGTGGGTGGAGACGGCTTCGTCACGGCGGTTTCGAACGGGAACGCTACCGTCAGCGTGCCGGCCCCCATCCGCTGAGGGCGAGGGGAACCTCTACCTCGATGGCACCGACCCCCCGGAGCGCGCCTCAGCAACAGGGGACGACCCGAACCACCCGGCTCTTGGGTTCGGTGGCCCCGCGTTCCCGTGCACCGGCGAAGAACTCCATCCGGTAGGCGTCCAGGACCTCGGTCGGTCCCACCAACAGCCACTCGGCGTACCCGGAGCCGTCGATCCGGACCGCGTAGAGAAGGTCACGGAGCGGGACGGAGCGGCCCCGGACCGACACGGCCCGACCGGGGTCCAGCGCGGCCGCCGCCTCCGCCCTTCCCGCGAAACGGGCCGAGAAGGAGACGCCGGAGGTGCCGGGACCCCGCCAGCGGTCGCCCTCCACCGCGACGCTGCCGCGACCGATCACGCCCTCGAGCCGGCGGCGCTCCCGTCGGAAGGCACCTGAGGCCACGAGCCGGGACGCGACGGCCCGGAAGGTCGGCGATTCACCCGGGAGCGCGGGGCCGTCCTCCCGCCTCAGGACCACCGTGTCCGTGGACAGGACCCGGGTGAGACAGTCGGCGTCCATCGTCTCGAGCACCCCCTCCACCGACGCCTCGTCCAGCGCGCCGCGGAACCGGGAGACGAAGCCGTCCTCGAAGTACGCGTCGAAGGTGAGGGCTCCGGTGATCTCGTCGAGGCGCACCAGCTCGAGGGCTCCCCGGGCCCCCGGGTCGTCCGCCGGCCCGGCCCGCGACTCCAGCATCCCCGTGAGGCTCCCCTCCACCGACCAGAGCCGGAGGGTCCGGCCGTAGACGTGCCGCACGCCCCCCACCTCCCGCTCCCTGCGGTCCGTGAACGTCCCCCTCGGTCGGGCGACGGAGGACGAGTCGACGACGACCGGATCGAGGGGGAGGGGGCGGGGCGCGGGGTCGTGACACGGCGGGGTGACGGGCGCACCCCCGCCCCCCAGCTCCGGCACCCGCAGGAGGGCGGAATCGGGCGCGGACGACGGGGGAGGGTCGGCGACGGAGCCCAGGGTCCGGCGAGGCAGCTCCGCATCCGGACCGAGCCACGAGGACGGGGCCATCTTCAGGAGAAACGTGAAGGCAGCGAGGCCGGTCAGCCCGTAGAGAACGGGAAGCCAGGGCGACGCCTCCCCCCGGACGCCCCGCCCGGGACGGGGCGCCACGGCGGCGACGCCCACGGCCGCCGCGAGGGGCCAGATCACGTAGACCGGAAGGTCCAGCCAGGCGAGCCACAGGCCCTTGGGGATCGTCGCGACCACGAACCAGACGAGTCCCCCCAGCGCGCCCACGATCAGGGCCACGGTGAAGCGCCGGCCCCGCTCCAGGAAGCCCGCGAGGGTGAGCACCCAGAGCGCCGTGAAGACGCCCATCAGCGGCGTCCAGATCGCCAGGCCGACCAGCTCCTGGTCCGGGAGTCGCACTCCGTAGAGGAGGAACCAGAGCAGCACCAGGGCCACCGCGAAGAGAAAGGTGACCGTCCCGGCACGGAGAGCCAGGGCCATGCGCGGGTGTGTCACGAACATGCGGGCTCTCCCGCCTGCCCCTCGAAGTCGGCCTCCCTCGGGGGAGGCACGCCGTCCCACACCTCGCACTCGCCCCCTTCCCCGGTCCACGCCCTGGCCCACCAGCCCGCGGACCGGGCGCCGACGATCTCCACGAGAATGCCCTCCCGCGGCACGAAGTGGAGGGACGCCAGGCCGTCCGCGTGGCGGCCGGTCCGCTCGCGGAACGCACGCTGGGCCCGCACGAGCCGTCTGAGCTCGCTCCGCAAGGCCTCCTCGGACCCGGACGCTTCCACCGTCGGGCCCCTCCGGGACGCCCCGCTCTCGGCCTGGGCAAGCGCGAGGGCGTGCGCGTGGGACTCCTCCGCGTCGGCGGTCGTGATCATGCTGGGCTGCCCGGTCCCCTGCCACACGATCCGGGCGATCCACGGGCCCTCCAGCCACGTCTCGGTCCAGCCGACGTCCTCCGAGTACACCGTGTCGGAGGCGGTGACGCCCCTCCACGCCGCGGCGAGTCGGAGTGACTGCTGGTACAGCATCTGGAGTGCCCGGTAGGAGCTCCCGCCGTCGGTCAGGACGCTGGAGACGAGCTGGTCGGATCCGGTCCAGAAGGTCAGCTCCACCACCCGCCCGGCACTGTCCACCAGCGCGTCCATGCGTCCGGGAAGGCCCCTCAGCGGGACCGAGCAGGTACGGAACCCGAGGAGCGAGCTCGTACAGGTGTAGTGGGCCTGCTGGTCGTGGAACGCGATCGAGTCGAGCTGCGCGAAGGACATGCCGACCCGCATGTCCCACATGGGAAACGGAGATCCGGGCTCGGAACACGCCGCCGCCACGATGCAGAGGCCCAACGCCGCCCCCCCGCGAATCGTCCTCACCGGCCTTCGCACGGTCCCCGTGCCCCTCCTCCCCTGCCGCTTCACGCCATGAGCCTGGCAGGTCCACGGAACGTCCCGGTCCCCCGGGCGTCCCGGACCAGCAGCACCAGCCCGCCGACGGAATGTTGTGGAGACGGGGGCGAATGGCGCTGTCGAAATCTTGCTCGGCCCTCGATCTCTGGACAGCACCTCACCGGCTCTTACCGACGGTCCGCCTTCGCCCGACGGGATCACCTTCGGCCTCGCCGAAGGCACGTTCGGCGCGCTCTACGCCAATCGGCAGCGCCCCTCTGACCCGGCCCCCTCTCGACGTGCAGATACCCACTGGCCCGACCACGGAACGCCACGCGAAAGACCTGAAGGATGCCGTCCTTGCTCCCGGTCCCGCGGCGACCTACGCTGGCAACCAGTTGGATGCCGGCTCCCGGACCGGGGGCCGCCGACCCCCAGGCCGAGGGCCGACCCACGGCCGTGAACCACCACGGTGAGACCGTGTCCCCAACGCTCCGCTACCTCTCCCGCTCGGACGTCGAGGCGCTGGACATCCCGATGACCGCCGTCATCGCGGCGGTCGAAGACGCCCTGGGCGAGAAGGGACGGGGCACCGCCGAGATGCCGCCCAAGCCCGGCGTGCATCCTCGCCCGGACGCGTTCATCCACGCCATGCCGGCCTACCTCGAAGGGCTGCAGGCCGCCGGCGTGAAGTGGGTGTCGGGGTTCCCGGCGAACCCGGACCAGGGGCTGCCCTACATCACCGGGCTGTTCATCCTGAGCGATCCGGCGACCGGCTTCCCCCTGAGCGTCATGGACTGCACCTGGATCACCGGCGTCCGGACGGGCGCGGCGACGGCCGTGGCCGCGAGGTACCTGGCCCGGCCGGAGTCGTCGACCGCGGGGATCGTGGCCTGCGGTGTCCAGGGGCGGACCAATCTGGAGGCGCTGGCGTGCCTGTTCCCGCTCGAGCGGATCCACGCGTACGACATCGATCCAGCCGTGGCGGAGCGCTACGCCGACGAGATGGCCGGTGCGCTGGGCCTCGAGATCGTGCCGGTGGCGACGGTGGAGGCCGCGGTCCGGGGCATGGACCTGGTGGTGACTTCCGGTCCGATCCTGAAGCACCCCGACCCGGCCATCCCCGCGGGATGGCTCGAGCCGGGCGGCTTCGCCGGCGCGCTGGACTTCGACTCGTACTGGCAGCCCGCCGCCTTCGCCGAGGTCGACCGGCTGGCCACCGACGACCGGGACCAGCTCGACTACTACCGCACGGTCGGCTACTTCGGCGAAACGCCGGAGCCCCATGTCGACCTCGGCGAGCTGGTGACCGGGGCGAAGCCGGGTCGGCAGTCGGCCGACGAGCGGACCCTGGCGCTGAACCTCGGCCTCGCCATCGAGGACGTCGCCACGGCTCGGATCATCTACGCACGGGCGACGGAGGCCGGGGTCGGGACGGAGCTGCCACTGTAGGCCGCCGTGGATCAGGCCGTAGCTGCCCGTGCCGATCACCGCCGCCGCGGTCGGGTCGCCCACGAGGCTCCCCAGCGCATGGTCCCGGCCGCCCGGACTCCGTAGATTGGGCTTCCCGACCCGCGCATCCCCAGCCCATCCCCGACGCCGTGACCCCCAGCGAATACCAGGAGCTCGCCGAGTTCGTGGCCGCCGCCTTCGACCGGCAGCGGCGCGAGACGAGGGAGGCCATCGACGGGCTCCGGGCCGAGATGACGGTCTTCCGGAACGAGATCACCGACCAGACCCGACGGATCGTGGTCGAGGAGACCCGCCGCATCGTGATGGTGAGCGTCGAGGATCTCCGGGGCGAGATCCGGCTGGTGGCCGAGGGCGTCACCGCGAATCGCCGCCGCATCGAGGAGAACGGCCGCCGCATCGACGCCCTGACCGACCGCTTCGACCTCCTCGCCGTCCGGCAGGACGACCACGAGGAGCGACTGGACCGCCTGGAGCGGCGCGGCTGACCGATGTGGGGATGGGAGAGCGGGCGAGGTCCGCGGCTGTCATCGCGGACGCCGTCGTCCCCGCTCCCGGGAATGAGAGGGCGGGAGCCTCAGGAGCTTCCCAGCGGCACCGACACCGTGATCCGGTGCGTCGTCACCCGGAAGTCGGGGAAGCTCACCGGCTCCGTCGGGGCGGGGATGAAGTCGACGCCTCCCTGGGAGGGGACGTCGAGGGCCTGCTCCACCCCGCCGAACCAACCCAGAGGCGGGAATCCCTTGGCCACGAAGGTGCCGGCGTAGCGGAGGTCGAGGGAGCCGAGCCTCACCGTTCCACCCCAGCTCGGCGACCACTCGATCCACCCCTCGCGGGTGTCGCGCCGCTGGTCGGCGAGGTAGTTCTCCTGCCTGAGCCGGTACCGGTACTGGTAGACGGAGAGGCCCAGCTGGAAGCCGGCCTTCTCGCCGGTGCGGTCCAGCCCGACGCCGAGCTGCCAGCTCCCGTAACGGAAGCGGTTGTCCACGGTCTCGTCCCCGGTCCGGAGGGTGTCGCCGCTGGCTGTGACGACCGTGGTGTCCGCGAAGGCCCAGGTGTGGCTGCGCCCCGGGGCGAATACGAGTTGGGCCCCGAAGCGCACGGGCCCATCCCTCTTCTCGAGCCCGACCCCCAGGTTGAAGACGGTGGAGTTCCCCGGGTCCCGGGGGATGTTGACGATGTCGTAGTTCGGGATCCTCGGGTGCGCCTTGGTGGCAGCGGTGACCACGGCGCCCAGGGTCAGGTCCCGGTCCGGCAGGGGATGCGTGTAACGCAGCCTGGCGCCCCAGGTTTCGGTGCGGTCCTCGTTCAACTCGGTCCAGCTCCGGAACTCGGGCTCGCCGGGCTGGGGGGGATCCGCGGCTCCTCCGGGCCTCTGCCACCACCACTCCAGGTAGTGCACGTCGTGGGTCATGTCGAAGTTCGAGCGGGACACGGTGGCCTCGAAGGTGCGACCCCGGTCCAGCGTCCGAAGCAGGCCCGCCCGGAGCTCCATCAGCTCCCCCTGCTGGGCGATGGAGACGCTGCGGGCGTAGAGGCGGTTGACGCCGTCCACCGCGCCCAGGTCGGCGTAGTAGACGCTGGCCCCCACGGAGGTGCGGTCGCCCAGCCTGCGCCCGAGGGAGAGCTGGACGTAGCTGTTGTCCGACGCGTCGTCCTGGATGAGGGGCTGTCCGTCGGCCAGCTCGCGCTGGAGCCAGGGGAAGTTCCGCCGCAGCGGATCGTGGAGCTGCTGCAGCGCGAAGCTGAGGGTGCCGAACCACACCTCGCCCCCGCCCACCACGGTCAGGGGCAGGGTCCGCCCGCCCACCGACTCGTCGTGGGCGCCGTAGAAGGTGGGCGACGTCGAGAGGGAGAACCCCTCCACGCGGCTCCCCCGCGCGGGGTTGAGGAAGGGGTCGAGGAGCGGGTCGTCCGAGGCGACGTGGAGCCCTCCCCAGCCCAGGTTGGCGGAGGGGAAGACGAGAAACTGCTCGCCTGTGGGCACCGGTACGGTCTTCAGCGTGACGGACTGGGCCGCCGCCGGCGCGCCCCCCGCGACCAGGAGCGTCAGCGCGGCGGCGAGGCGTCGGATCGGGCGGGTCGGGCGGGGCATCCGTTGCCTCCATGGGTCCGAGGGCATCGGCCCGGGCGAGACGGGGCCGGAGTCGCCCTGCTGTCAGGGGAACGAACGGGACGCAAGGGATGAGACGGTGGCCGGGGGCCGCGGTGCTGGGAGCGGCGGCGCCCTGCTCGACGATCCGGACGAGATCCTCCAGTCCCAGGGCGAGAGACCCGGACACACTCCGCTGAGGACACGGTATTCCGGTCGTCCAGACATGCTTGTCCAGCCGGAACGTCACTCCTACCTTGGCTTCTGGACCGAAGAAGTGTTCGAATCACCGGTCGCAGGACGGCGGCTTCCCTCCCCGCCGCGCGATGTCCCCACCGGGCGGAATACGCGACCATGCAGTCCACTCCGTCGATTCGCTATGCGGGCACGAGCGATGGCGTCGACATCGCGTACTGGAAGCTCGGGCGTGGGCCGGTGCTGCTGCACTCGCCGAACGTGCAGCTCGGACACGCCCGAGCGGAATGGTCGATCGAGGGAATGCGGCGTTGGTACGAGAGCCTCGCCCGCCATTTCACCGTCGTCCGGTACGATCACCGGGGCGGTGGACTGTCGAGTCGCGCGGACGGCGCCCAGACCATCGACGCGCTGGTGCGCGATATCGATGCCGTGGTCGAACGCGTGTCGACCGAGCCCGTCATTCTCCTGGGCTTGCTGAGCGGTGGCCTCCCGGCCATTGCGTGGGCAGCGGGGAACCCATCTCGCACGGCGCACCTGGTGCTGTGGAGCAGCTTCGCCCGCGACGCCACCCACGGGCAGGCCCCGCGCCTGCGCTCGCTCTTCCAGATGGCGGCGACGGACTGGGAGCTGTTCACCGAGTCGATCAGCCAGGCGGCGCTCGGGTGGCGGAACGCGGACGAGGCGAGGCTCTGGGCGAAGGTGACGAGAGCCGCCACGACGCAGGACGAGTTCCTCGCTTTCCTGAAAGCCCGACGGGCGTGGGACGTGGAGGAGTATCTCGGACGGGTACGAGCCCCCACTCTGGTGTTCCACGACCGCGAGAACCCGCTCGCGAGCGAACGACGCACGCGTGAGCTCGCGGCCGGGATTCCTCGCGCCCGCCTGGTCGTTTGCGAGTCGGCGGACGGGACGCCTGGGGACGAGGCTCTCGCGGCCATCCTCGAACTCGCGGGACTCGGCGAGGGTATGGCCGCGGGCCTGGATCAGCTCACGCCGCGTGAGCGGGAGGTGCTCCATCTCGTGGTCGAGGGCGCGAAGAACCGGGAGATCGCCGAGCGCCTCTTCATCAGCGTGCACACGGTCACCCGGCACCTCACACACATCTACGCGAAGCTCGGAGTTGCCGGCCGCGCGCAGGCCGTTCGACGCGCGCTCGAGCAGGGCCTGCTCGATTCCTGATCCCGGAATCCCGGGATCCCCAAGGGTCGATATCCCACGTTCCTGCAATATCGATCCGCTGTCATCCGGTCCATAGTCCTCCCAGGGCAACGCATGCCCGGTCGTACCGAACCGCAACGGGGAGTTGGAGGACACCATGGTGAAACGCTCAGTCGCGATCGCAGCCATGCTGATTCTGTTGTCGACGGTCGGATGCCGGGAGGGTCCGGCCGTGACCGGTCCGGCGTCGGTGGGGGCTCCTGCCTCCGTCCACGCGTCCGATCTGACGGCGTCCGCGGCCTCGCGATCCAATGTCTGCGTTCCATTCCGGACGAACGGCAGCCCCGGTTCCGTCGAGATCACCGGCGGTCCCCCTCCCGCACCCCTCCGTATCACGGTGAGCGCGGAAGGACGGGCCACCCACCTGGGGCAGTACTCCTCCTGGGCCACCGGGGTGGTCACGTTCACGTCCCCGACGACCGCGGTCTTCGACGGGGGCGGCTGGTTCACGGCAGCCAACGGGGACCAACTGGATTTCGAGTACTCGGGCGACTTCTTTCCCGGCCCGGTCCCCGGCGGGCTCGGAACCTACGAGATCGTCGGCGGAAGCGGGCGGTTCGAGGGGGCGAGCGGGAGCGGCGCCTTCACCAGCGAGGGCGGTCGGACGACGTTCGACGGTGACGTCTGCTTCGCGCGATAGATCGTGCTCTTTCGCGATTCCCAGGAACCCCAGGATCACGTTGATCCAGATGCCTTCGCCGCCCACCCGAAGGTGGAAGCGGTAGAACGCGCACTTCCGCCGCCGGGATCCCATCCAGGAGCTGAGCCGCCGAGCCTCCGTCACGCCATCATGGGGCCGTCACGCCCGCCCTCCAGGTGGTCCTTCAGGTAGTACATGAGACGTCCCCAGTCCGTGTTGCATTGCCGGTAGAACCCCTCGATCGAGTCCCAACCTCGATGACTGAAGTGGATCGCGGTTCCGTCCGTCGCTGGTGAGAGTGCGAACTCGAGTCGGGTGCCCTTCCATTCGTCGAAGTCACCGAGGCAGGTCCACCTGACGCGTTCGTTCGGAGTGAGCTCGTCGATCCGCATTCGAAACACGACCGCTCGATCGTTGAAGCCGAACACGGCAACGGAGCCCTCGACGGGCAGCGCCTCGACGTCGGCGGTCCACCAGGCCGATAGCCCGGGCTCGGTCGTCAGGGCTTCGAACACGGCAGCGGGTGGAGCTTCGACCTCGATCCAGTGCAGAATGTCGGCCATGGATTGGAGTCTCCTCAATGGACAGGGATAGCCACGTCACGTGTCATCCGGTCACCCGCCGGCGCCCCGCACGACCCGCCACACGCCAGCTTCCACCTCATCGACCTCCCGGCCGTCCTCCAGGCTCAGGGTCCCCCCGTCGAGGCGGCAGGCCTGGTCGAACTCGGCAAGCGCCGCCACCGCCCCCTCGGGCCAGCGGGCCGGTGAGGGCTCCCTGGACTCAGCAGCCGGTGCCATCGGCCGCACCGCCAGGTTCTCCGGCCGCACCAGTCCGCTGTCGGCGAGCTGCCGGAACGTCTCGGGTCGCTCGGGGTCGACCACGAACAGCCGCCCCATGGCGAAGTCGCCGATCATCAGCGCCGGGCCCCGGAAGGCGAGTCCCATGGGGACGCCGCCCTCGGGGAGGCGCACGACCACCTCCTGCGCTCCACTCACCGGATCGACTCGGAGCACCTCGCCGCCGCCCGCGCTGCTGACGTACACGGCCCCGTCGGGGCCGATCGTGACGTCGGACGCGAAGGCGATGTCCTCGCCGAGAGGGGATCCGGTCGACTCCCCACTGCGCGGATCGAAACGAGCGACGTTGCCCTCCGTCGAGTTGGCCACGAAGAGGGTGCCATCCGCGCCGAGTGCCAGCCCGATGGGCTGGACCAGGCCGGAGGAGGCCGACCCGAGATGGCGCCCGTCGAAGGCGTAGCGCAGCACGGACGACCCCGAGCTCACGTAGAGCGTCGAGTCCGGCCCGAAGATCAGCGAGAAGGGCCGCGCGAGCGGAGGTCCCGTCAGGAAGACCCCCGCGAACTCACCCGTCCGGCCGTCGAATCGAAGCACCGCGTCGCTTCCACTCGAGGCCACGTAGAGCGCCCCGTCCGGTCCGAAGGCGACTCCCGTGGGATTGCGAAGGCCCGCCGCCGCCACCGTGCCGCGCACGTGGCCGGTCTCGCCATCGAACACCGTGACGGTGTGGCTCCCGAGATTCGCAGCGACGACATCGCCGGGACGGATCAGCTCTCCACGGCTGGCGCACCCCGCCAGGGCGAACGCCAGCAGAGGAGCGAGCCTACGGCCGACGGTGCCTGTCACCCTGGTCCGGCCCCCGCGTCCAGGCTCCCGTGCCCGCCGACTCCCACCGAGAGGTCCCCGGGAGGATTGCCGCCCGACTCGCCCGAAAGCCGTGCGGATCACGATCCGCTCCGACTCCATGGGGGCACGATCCCATTCATGCGTGCGTAGGCGATGAGCTGGCCCAGGTGCTCGTGCATGTCGTTCGCCATGAGCGTGATCGCCGTCTCGACCGGGACCTGGAGGCCGAAGAAGGGGACCGACCGGCGCCGGTCGGTCTCCTCGAGGCCCCGCGCCACCTCGACCACGTGCCCAAACGCTCGCCGGATCTCCTCCAGCGTGTCGTCCGGCGAGAGCGACCGGTTTCGTTCGAGCTCGGCGCCGATCTGCGGAACGGGGACCCAGGACGGCGCGTCGAACCCCCACATCGTGGGAAAGAGCGTCGGCTCGGTCGCGATCAGGGCCAGGACGTCGCGCACCGACCGAACGCCCTCCATCGGCCGCCAATCCCACTGTTCGTCCGGAAAGGCCCCCGCCAGCGCGACGAACTTCTCGGCCAGCTGTTCCAGGTCGGCGATCTGGGCTTCCGCCGACGACTTCCGGCCCCCGCCCAGGTATTGAGCCGTCGCCGTTTCGGCACCCATCGCGGCCACGACCACCACCGCCCCAACCACCGCCGGCCCTCGGCCGGTCCTCACCCGCGCCGCCTCGGTGCCCGGGGCCCCG
>JASFUL010000057.1:0-16731 GCA_050050315.1 Gemmatimonadota bacterium | reverse complement strand
CGTCGTCCGCGTCCACCAGGTGGTCGGGGACCGACGCCTCCACACCCACCAGGGCCAGCGCGCCCCGGGCCAGCTCCTTCGCGTTCCGCAGCAGCTCGTCCCGCGGCACGTCGGCGCTGACGCCCACGAGCCGGATGTCGTCCCGGCCGAGGAGGACCAGTCCCGCCAGCAGCCCCCCGAGGGTCCCGGCCGAGGAGCTGGCGAGGAACACGGAGGTCGTACCCCCGGGACCCGCCGGCACCGTCCGGTCCCGGTCGTCGAGCTGGCCCGCCAGCTCGACCGCGGCCCGGGCGTAGCCGAGGGCGCCGACCGGGGTGGACGCGCCGAGGGGGACCACCCGGGCGTGGCCCCCGTCCGCGGCGATCTCCGCGGCCGCGCGACGCATGGCGTCGTCCCGCTCGCTCCGCCCACGCACCGTCCGGATCTCGGCTCCCAGCAGCCGATGGAGCAGGGCGTTGCCGCGCGGTGGCTCGCCCGGGTCGCCGTCCACGACGAGTACGCACCCGAGCCCCAACCGGGCGGCCGTGGCGGCCGTGACGCGGCAGTGGTTGGACTGCGCCCCTCCCGTGGTGACGAGCGCCGTGACGCCCTCCAGCCTCGGGGGCGCCAGCTCGAACTCGAGCTTGCGGACCTTGTTCCCGCCCAGGCCGAAGCCCGTGAGCTCGTCGTCCTTGAGCAGGAGCTCGGGCGTGTCGGGTCCCAGAGCCTCGCGCAAGCGGGGCATGCCGCGGAGCGGGGTAGGGAGGTGAGCGAGACGGGTTCGGGGGAGACGCTCGAGGCGGCGGATCCCCTCTTCGTGGCGGCTCACGGGGCGTCTCCGGGTCGCAGCTCGGGGGACGAGGGGACGGGAGACCGGGTGGTCCGGAGCGCGCGCCGGTGCCGCCGGTGCGGTGCGGCCCAGCGCCGTGCCGCCTCGAGAACCGAGTGGGCGTGGATGGCCACGGTGTCGGCCACGTCCCTCGCGTAGCCGCCGCCCATGACCACGGCCACGGGAACGCCGCGGGCGGCACACCGGTCGAAGACACGCCGGTCACGCTCGGCCAGCGCCTCCCGGCCGACGGCGAGGCGCCCCAGGCGATCCCCGGCGAAGGCGTCCGCGCCGGCGAGGTAGAAGAGCAGCTCCGGCCCGATCTCCAGGGCCGCGTCCAACGCGGCGTCCACGGCGTCGAGGAAGGGAGCGTCTCCGGCGCCGTCGGGGAGGGCGAGGTCGCGGTCACCCGGGACCTTCCGGAACGGGTAGTTGTGCCGGCCGTGGACCGAGACGGTGCGGACCGTGGGGTCGTCGCGGAAGATCGAGGCCGTCCCGTCGCCCTGGTGCACGTCGAGGTCCAGAACCGACATGGCCCCCGTCGCGCCGTCCGCCCGCAGCGCGCCCACCGCCACGGCGACGTCGTTGAAGACGCAGAACCCCTCACCCCGGTCGGCGAACGCGTGGTGCGTGCCGCCGGCCAGGTTCGCCGCCCACCCTTCCGCCAGCGCCGCCCGGGCGGCGCCGAGGGTCCCTCCGACCGAGCGGCGAGAGCGCTCGACCAGCCCGGCCGACCAGGGGAAGCCGAGCCTGCGGATCCGGTCCCGGTCCAGCGTTCCGTCGACGACGGCCCGGACGTACCCGGGCGTGTGCACCCGAAGGAGCGCCCGGTCGTCGGCGGGCTCCGGCACCACCAGCTCGATCCCCGGCTGGCCGGTCACGCGTCGCCGCAGCAACCCGTACTTCTCCATCGGGAACCGGTGGCCCTCGGGGAGGGGCAGCACGAAGGGGTCGCAGTAGAACGTCTTCACGGGTCGCAGGATAATGGGGGCGGGGCGTCCGGGGGGAGGGGGTTCCCCACACCTGGCCGCGGCGGGATCTTCCATGGCATGTCGCCCCGCCTCCCGTCCGTCACCCTGCTCGCGCTGCTCCTCTGCCTGCCCCTCGAGCTCGCGGGCCAGGAGGAGGGGACGGGCACGCTCACGGGCCGGGTCCGAGACGAGGAGGGGCGACCGATCTTCGCCGTGGACGTGGCGCTGGAGCGGTCGGGGCGGGTGGCGCTCCGCGCCGAGACGGACCGCCTGGGCTTCTTCCGCTTCGAACCCGTCGCGTCCGGGCGCCACGCGGTCGTCGCCGCGCGCTTCGGGTACGGCGAGGCGCGCGACACCGTCCTGGTCCTCCCCGGGGTGTCGGTCGACGTACAGCTGGTGCTGCCCCGGGCCGCCGTGGACCTGCCGGGGGTGCAGGTCGAAGCGGAGCGTAGCCGCGGGCGGGTCCGCTTCGAGGAAGTGGCGGGAGCGACCGTCCGCGAGATCGGGCTCGAAGAGATGAAGCGCCTTCCCGGCGTGGCCGAGGCCGATCCGCTCCGGGCGGTGGAGGTGCTTCCCGGCGTGGTGTCCACCTCCGACTTCTCGTCGGCTTTCCACGTCCGGGGGGGGTCGGCCGACCAGAACCTGGTCCTCCTCGACGGCATCCCCATCTTCAGCCCCTTCCATCTCGGCGGCTTCTTCAGCGTCTTCAACGCGGACATGCTGGAGCGGGCCGAGTTGGCCTCGGGCGGCTTTCCCGCGAGGCACGGCGGGCGCGTCTCGTCGGTGCTCTCGGTCGAGACCGACCCGGGCGACGGAGAGCTCGCCGTCGACGCCGGGGTCTCGCTCCTGGCGAGCCGCGTGGCGGTGGCCGGGGGGCTCCCCGAAGGGACGCGGGACCGGATCGGACTGGGAAGCGCTCGCTGGCGGGTCTCGGCGCGCCGGTCCTACTTCGACGTCCTGCTCCAGCCCTTCGTCGACTTCCCCTATCACCTGAGCGATCTGCAGGCCCGCTTCGAGGGTTGGACGCACGGCGGCGACCGGATCGCCGTCACGGCCTACCACGGAGGCGACTACGTCGATCTCACGAGCGTCGACGCCGACGACTTCCCCCTCCGGATCGACTGGGACTGGGGCAACGACCTCGTCGGGGGACGCTGGACCCGGCCGCGCGGCGACGGCGGATCGGTGTCGGTCAGGGCGGGCTTCAGTCGCTTCTCGACCGGGCTGCTCTTCCCCGACTTCGACGACACCGACTTCCGGAGCCGCATCTCCCAGGGACTGCTGGACGCGGAGCTCGACTTCGTGCCCGCCCGAAGCGTGCGCGTCCGCACGGGTGGGCGGCTCCAGCGCCTCTCGTACGACAACCTCGCCCAGACCGGGGGGACCGTCTTCGGACGGGGCAACGACGAGGGCTGGCTCGTGGGCGGCTTCGGGCAGGTGGAGTGGCGGGAGCCCGGTCGCTGGCTCGTCGAGGCGGGCGTGCGGCTCGACGGGTGGCACCCCGGGGACGGCGCACCGGCGACCTGGGTCCCCTCCCCCCGGCTGGCGGTGAAGCGCTTCTTCGCGGGGAGCCACTGGGCCGTGAAAGCGTCGGCCGGCCGCTACAGCCAGTTCCTCCACTCGCTCCGGGACGAGGAGCTCCCGCTGGGGCTGGACGTCTGGATCCTGTCGGGGCCCCGGGCTCCCCACGTGGTGTCGGACCAGGTCCAGGTGGGCGTGGAGGGGTTCCTGGGAGCCCAGGAGGAATGGCAGCTCGCGCTGGAGGCGTACCACCGCAGCTTCGACGGGGTCGTGACGTTCAACGCGGCGGAGAATCCGAACGACCCCCTGGACGACGTGATCGCCGGCCGGGGGACGTCGTACGGCGCCGACCTGCTGGTGCGACGGACGGTGGGCGACGTGAACGGTTGGCTCGCCCTGTCGTGGCTCGAGGCCCGCCGGACCTTTCCGGACCCGTTCTCGCCTTTCCGGCCGGTCCCCGACGTCTCGTATCCGCCGATCTTCGACCGGCGGGTCGACGCGGATCTGGTGCTTCGCTTTCCGCTCCCCCGCGGTTGGGAGGGGGGGCTCCGCTGGAACGTCGGGAGCGGCACGCCCTACACCCGGGCCGTGGCGAGCTACCGCTACTACCGGCCGGAGTTCGCGGCCGAGGGGGGCCGGCTCGTGTGGGTCGGAGAGGACGAGGAGGACGCGGACGATCCCGGCGGGACCGCCGTGCGGCTCGGGGACCGCAACGCGGACCGCTACCCGGCCTACCACCGCCTCGACCTGTCCTTCCGGAAGACCTTGCGCAAGTCGTGGGGAACGCTGGTTCCGTACGTGGACATCCTGAACGTCTACAACCGCAAGAACGTGCTCTTCTACTTCTACGAGTACGACCGGCAACCGCCCACCCGGTCCGGTGTGAGCATGTTTCCCATCCTGCCGTCCCTGGGGTTGGAGGTGCACTTCTGATGGGCCGCCCCGGATCCGCCGGCACCGGATTCCTGCCCTCCGGGTGGGGAATCTTCCCACGGCCCCCGTCTGAAACCTCCCGATACGACCCTCCCCCGAGGGCCACGAGATTGGGGGGCCGGTCGAGGGTCGGCCGGCGGACGGACCCACAAACGAAAGCAGAGCGATGTTCCTCTTCGACAACGATAGAAAGCGTCACCCCGGACGGGCCCCCTTCCTCGGCGCCCTGGGGGCCTGGACCCTCCTCTGGGCGGTCCTCGGGATCCAGGACGTCCTCACCCAGACCGCCATCGGTCGCGGCGCGACCGGGGGAAGCGTGGAGGCCCACGAAGTCGTGGAAGTCCTCTTCGTGTCGGCGTACAGCGGGATCCGCTGGGCCTTCGGCGCCGCCGTGCTCGTCCTCGGTGCGCTCGTGGTCCGCCAGGGCATGCGGCGGCTCTCGGCGAAGCGGTAGGAAGGCAGCACGCCTCGCGGCGCTCCTCCTCTCCGTCGCGCTCGGAGGCTGCGAGCTCACGGAGGTGACCCTCGCGGAGCCCCGCGACGAGGTCGTGGCCGAGGCCTTCGTCCACATCGGGCGCCCCCGCTTCGGCACAGGCGGGGACGAGGCGTACGTCCTCCTGCACCGCACCCTGGACGCGAGCGGGACTCCGAATCCGGTCCCGGGCGCGCGGGTCGTGATCCTCCGGGAGGAGGGAGGCGAGGTCGTCCTTCCGGAGAGCCCCAACACCCTGGGATGTGCGCCCGGGATCCCCGCGTCCGAGGGGCTGGGCACGTGCTACGGCCCGATCGTCGACCGGGGTCTGCGTCACGGCGAGTACCTGCGCCTCGAGATCGAGCTTCCGGACGGAGGGGTGCTCACCTCCGCGACCACCGTGCCGGGCGCCATCGACGTCGTGCCGGACGTGCCGGCGAGCCTCGGGTGCCGGCTGGATCCCTCGCAGACGCTGGAGGTCACCTGGAACCGCGCGGAGGGCGCGTGGGCCTACGTGGCCGAGACCAGCATCCGCGGGCTCGAGGAGTACTTCGACGGCACCGTCGACGTCGAGGAGCCGCTGAACCTGCTGGGGCTGGCGCTCTCGGTCGAGGACACCACCATCGTCTTCCCCTCCGAGTTCGGGATCTTCGATCGCGCGGACCTCGAACGTGAGGTGTCGGTGCTGCTCCAGGAGGGCCTGCCCGACGGCACCGGGGCGGACGTCGTCGTCGCGGCGGTGGACCGCAACTACGTGAACTGGGTGCGGGGAGGCAACTTCAACCCGTCGGGCCAGGTTCGCATCCCCAGCGTGCAGGGCGACGGCACGGGCTTCTTCGGCAGCGCGAGCACGGACGCCCTGACGATCCAGGTGCTCACGGAGGCCGGCGGGGGATTCCCCGCGTGCGAGGGCGGATAGGGCGGGCCTACCGCGTCTCCAGGGTCGAGTCGACCTTCGTCACGAGCATGTCCACGGCGACCTCGTTGTACCCTCCCTCGGGGACGATGATGTCGGCCCATCTGCGGCTCGGCGCCACGAACTCCAGGTGCATCGGCCGGACGGTCTCGAGGTACTGTCGGATCACGCTCTCGGGGCTCCGGCCGCGCTCCTCCACGTCCCGCTGAAGGCGCCGGATGAAGCGCAGATCGGGATCGGTGTCGACGTACACCTTGATGTCCATCATGCGGCGCACCTCGGCCTCGGCCAGGATCAGCAGGCCATCCAGGATGACGACCCGGTGGGGATGGACGGTCCGGGTCCTCCCGGTGCGCTCGTGGGTGCGGAAGTCGTAGACCGGCACCTCCACCGTCTCTCCCCGGGCCAGGGCCCTCAGGTGCTCGACCAGGAGCGGGGTCTCGAGCGCCTCCGGATGATCGAAGTTGATCTTCGACCGTTGCTCGGTGTCCAGGTGGCGGTAGTCGCGGTAGTACGAGTCGTGATGGAGGAGCGAGACCTCGTCGGTGGCCACGCTCTCCATGAGCTTGCGGACGACCGTGGTCTTCCCCGAGCCGCTGCCGCCCGCGACTCCGATGAAGAGGGGTCGGAAGTCAGTCACGGGAACGGTGGGGGGCCGGGGTCAGGTCCCGGAGGTCGTCACGAAGATCCTCCGCGCCAGCTCGGCGCCCACGACCTGGGGTGGTCCCGCGTTCCCGCCCACCCGGACCGTCACGGGTCCGTCGAAGGGCTCGCGGCTCTCGACGTGGAGGAGCACGCCGGGCTTCAGTCCCCTCGCCTCCAGGTATCGGAGCCGCTCCGCGTCCTCGTCGGCCACGGCCCGGATGTGGACGGCGGCCCCCCGGTCGGCTTCGGCCAGCGTGGCGAACTCGACCTCCTCGATCTCGCCCTTGGAGGTGGGGATGGGGGCGCCGTGGGGGTCGTGGCTGGGGTTCTCGAGGGCCGCGGCCATCCGGTCGACCAGCGTGTCGGAGGCGGCGTGCTCGAGCCGCTCGGCCTCGTCGTGGACGTCCTCCCAGGCGTACCCGAGCCTCTCCACGAGGTACGTCTCCAGGATCCGGTGCCTGCGGATGATGCGCAGCGCCTCGCCGCGGCCGACGTCGGTGAGCCGGACGCCCCGGTACGGCACGTGTTCGACGAGGTCCGCCTCGGCGAGTCGCTTCACCATCCCCGACACCGAGGCCGGCTGGACGTCGAGGGTCTCGGCCAACGCGCTGGTGGCGGCGGGCTCGCCGCGCTCGCTGAGGGCGAAGACCGCTTTCAGGTAGTCTTCGACGGAGGGGGTGAGGCGCCTGCGGGTGCTCATCCCTCGGCGGCCGCCCGCAGCGCGGCCGCCAGCTCCTCGGCGCCGTCGCCCAGCTCCCCTGCCGGCCAGCCCACCCCGAGCCCTCCGGAGGAGGACGGTTTCGGGATCACGTGGAAGTGCACGTGCCTCACCACCTGATGGGCCGCCCGGCCGTTGTTCTGGAGGAGGTTGTAGTCCGGGACGCCGGTGACCTCCTTCACCGCGCGGCAGATGCGGGGGAGCACCCGCCCGATGGCCGCCGAGGCTTCCTCGGAGAGCCGGTCGAGGGTCTCGGCCTCTTCCTTGGGGATCACGAGCGTGTGCCCGCGAGAGAGGGGATTGACGTCCAGGAAGGCGAGGACGTGGTCGTCCTCGTAGACGCGGTGGCAGGGGATCTCCCCGGCCAGGATCTTCGAGAAGACGGTCTCGGCCATCGGCGCGCCTCCGTGCTGCTTCGCGGCCCGGGTTCCGCCCGGAGCGGGCGGGGCGAAGGACCCGTGTCCCTGTCCCGCCGGTATAATGGTCACAGCCGACTCGAGGGCAAAGGGTGGCCATCGCGGCGGAGGCTCGGCCCGGACCCGCCGCGGGCAGAGGAGGGGGGGACGTGGAGTATCAGAGCGAGACGGAGGGGATCCGGGTGGCCGTTCAGCCCCGGTTCTCGCTGGCCCAGTCCGATCCCGTGGACGGAACGTACGTGTTCTCCTACGAGGTGGAGATGCGTAACGACGGTCCCGGACCGGCCCAGCTTCTCTTCCGGCACTGGCACATCCACGACTCCGCGGGGGACGACGCCGTCGTCGACGGGGAGGGGGTGGTCGGCGAGCAGCCACTCCTGCTCCCCGGGGGAAGCCACCGCTACTCCAGCTTCTGTGTCCTCCGCTCGCCGGTCGGCTACATGGAGGGGTACTACACCTTCGTCCGTCCGGGGGAGACGAAGTTTCGCGTGGCCATCCCCCGCTTCGACCTCGAGGCTCCCCTCCCCCCGCCCGGTGCCGAGGAGAGCGCCGACCGGTCCAACTGACGCTTCGTCCGGCGTCGGGGTGCCGGGTGCGACGCCGGCCTCGACGACGCTCCGGCCCGTCGCGGAAGGCCTCCCGAAGTCGGCGTCCGACGGGGTCGCGACGGTGCGCCCGGGCGGTCCACGCCCGTGGACGGGCAGGCGCCCGACGCTTTGATATTCTGGGAAACGCCCTTATATTCACACGTTTTGACGCGGGTTCCGTGCATCATCAAGGGGGTCGAGTGACAGATTCTGTGGCCATCGACGCGAAGAGGATCCTGCTCCGGTACGGCGCTCCCATCGCCGTTCTCGACAACGTGCCCGAGTCCGACCGCATCGCGTTCGCCCGAGAGGTGAGCCGGACGTCCCTTCCCGATCGTCAGCCCCGACTCCGGAAGCTGCTGGCGGACAAGGGATACCTGTCCGAGGCCTGACCTTCCGCGCAGTCACCGCCGGGTCGTCCCGGCGCCGGAGAGGCCCGCCCCACGCGCTTCGTGGGGCGGGCCTCTCGCGGTTCGCCCCCCCGGGCCCCGGGGTCGGGTGAACCCCCCGGTCGACCTGCCCCTCCCGTCAGAGAGCCACGACCGCCAGGGCCGTGGCCACCACGGCGCCCGCCCCCGCGGCCGCCAGCGCGAGGGGTAGCTGGGTGAGGACGTGGTCCATCACGTCGGCGCCGCACGCGAGGCTCGAGAGGATCGTCGTGTCGGAGATGGGCGAGCACTGGTCACCGAAGACGGCCCCGCCCAGGACGGCCCCGAAGCAGAGGGAGATGTAGAAGGGGTCGGGGGCCAGCGCCCAGGCCAGGGGCATGGCGAGGGGGAACACGACCGCGTAGGTGCCCCAGGACGACCCGATCGAGAAGGCCACCGCCATGCAGATGCCCATGAGGAGCGCCGGCAGCAGCACGGGGCTGACGAGCTCCGAGGTCGTCTCGACGATGTAGTTGGCCGTCCCCAGCGTCCGCGAGATCTGGCCCAGCGTGACGGCGAGAGCCAGGACCAGCGCGCCGATGGTGACGCCCTTGCAGCCGTCCACGAAGCCGTCGACGACCTTCTGCACCGTCATCCCCTTCACCAGCGCGAGCACGATGGCCGAGAGGACGGCGAGGCCGAACGCCTCGGCGATGGGCACGTCGATGCCCGAGAGGAAGACCTCGATCCGGTCCTGCCGCAACGCCTGCACGAGGGGGCCCACGATGCCGGTGAGGGCGACCCCGATGAGCACGCCCAGGGGGACGAGGAAGTCCTCGAGCCCCGGGCGGTAGTCGTCCGGAATCCGGAGCTGGCTCAGCTCGGCGGCCGCCAGCGGCTCGGCGTGGGGGCGGTCCAGGAACCCGGTCTGACGCGCGCGGCGCTTCGCGGTGGCCATCCGCTTCCCCTCCCAGGGCAGCACCTCCAGGGCGAACAGCAGGGTCAGGAGGACCGCGAAGAGCCCGTAGAAGTTGAGGGGGATGGAGCGGAAGAAGAACGTGACGACCTCCTGCTCGGACGAGAAGATCGGAATCGTGCCCACGAGCAGGCCCGCCACGTAGAGGGGCCACGCGTTGAGGGGGATGACGGTGGCGATGGGCGAGGCGGTCGAGTCGATGATGTAGGTGACCTCCTCGTGGGAGACGCGCTCCTCGTCGGTGACGGGGCGAACGGTCGTGCCGGCCAGGATCGTGGAGATCGTGCCGCCCTGGTGGAAGACGACCCCCATCAGCCAGGCGAAGACCTTCGCGCTACGGGGTCCCCGGACGATCCGTCGTCCGGCCCACTCGGCGAAGTGGCGTGCGCCACCGGTGCGGGTCCACAGCCCGATCAGCCCACCCAGGGCCCACAGGTACACGAGCAGGATGAGGGCGAAGCTCTCCGACCCGATGCTCGGGATCAGGAAGACGTCGATGACGTTGGGATTCTTCACGACGAACGCCGCCGTGAGGATCCCCACGAAGAGCGAGCTCACGACCTCCCGCGTGAAGAACACGAGCACGAGCGTGACGAGCGCCGGGAGGAGCGAGCTGAAGCCGTAGTGACCCCCTTCGGCGAGCGGCTCGGTCCCACCGGGGGAGAACACGAGCGCGTATCCGGCGGCGGCGGCCATGAGGAGCAGCGGCAGCCACCTCGGGCCGCCGCCCCCTCCCCCGTCCGGATTCGCCGCTCCCGGTCCGTGCTCAGCCATCGGTTCCGACAAGGGTCACCCTCCGTTCCTGGTCCAGGGGGATCTGGAGGCTCACGCGGGTGCGCCCTCCGCCGCGCTCCGGCGCGACCTCGGCGGTCGCGCCGTCGACCTCCACGGACTCGACGGGTCCGGCGACGGACGGCTCGAAGACCAGGGTCGTCGGGACCCGCCCCGCCGTCGGGCGGAGCACGAAGGTATGGCGGCCTTCCCGGACCCGACAGGACAGCTCCAGCACGGACCCACCGAGCCGGATCCCCGTCACGTCGAAGCGGGTCCGGTGGGCCGGCAGGGCGGGGGCGAGCCGGAGACGGCCGAAGGGCGCGTCCGGGCGGGCCCCCAGGACGCCGTGGAGGAGCAGGACGGGCACCAGCGCGGCGGCGGCGGGATCGTCCAGGTCCGTGCTGCCCGGGGCGCGCCGCCAGCAACCGGTGGCGTCGGCGAACGCCCGGGCCAGGTACTGGCGCAGCCGCGGGTGGCCCTCCTCGGGCCGGCCCGCGGCGAAGAGGGCCCACGCGTCGAGGCCGGCCGGGACCGCGGGACCGGCCGGGTCGGGCCCCGGCCGTACGTGGGTCGGGCCGGTCGGCGAGATCGGCACCCCGAGCGCGGTGGCCAGCGGGTGTTGGA
Source organism: Gemmatimonadota bacterium (assembly GCA_050050315.1). Classification (GTDB taxonomy): domain Bacteria; phylum Gemmatimonadota; class Gemmatimonadetes; order Longimicrobiales; family Gaopeijiaceae; genus JASFUL01. The sequence goes on along the minus strand of JASFUL010000057.1, from coordinate 6,002 downwards.
GGCCGGCGAGACCCTCCACCGGCGCGGCCGGCAGGGCCGCCCGCAGGCGTCCGGCGCCCGGTCGGTCTCCGAGGGCGTCGAGCACGTCGCCGGCCGCCGCCACCGCCGCCCGGGCCAGCACACGTTTCTCGACCGAGCCGCTACGCGTGGCGGGCAGGAGACCGCCGGCGCGTCGCCGCACCTCGTCCGGGGCCCACCGTCCGGGCCAGCCGGTCCAGCCCGCGACCCAGGCGCGGGCCACGAGGGCCCAGGGGTCGTCCGGGGCGATCCCCTCGACCGCCTCCCGGGCCCGGCGGTGCAGTCCGGCGGCCGCGCGCCCCAGGGCCAGGAGAGCGCACCGGAGCGCCTCGGACGGAGCCGGGGGGCCGCCATCGAGCCGCGCGATGGCCCAGCGGAGTGGCTCGTCCAGCTCGGGGACCCCCGAGTGGAGGGCGACAGCGCCCGGCGCGGACGCGGCCGCCCCGGCCCGGCGCTCGACCACCCGGGCCCGGGCGACCGCCGCGAGAGCCGCGGCCGCCCCGGCGTGGTCGTCCGCTTGCGCCGCGAGGAGCGTGACGGGCATGCCGGGCGGGGCCGGAACGCGCATCCGGACCCGGCCGTCGGCCCCGAGGGACCACTCCGTCGGCGGTGGCGAGACGTGGATCAGGCGGATCGGCCCGCCGGCTCCGTCGGCCCGGAGCATCCCGCCCCGCCGGCGGTGGACCACCACGTCCCCGGGGAGCCGGAAGCCGAGGGACAGCGGCGTCGGCTCGCCCGGACCGGCGGTCCACTGGACCACCGCGGCGGGGAAGCGTCCGGAGAGGAGCACCGTCTCGATCACCGACCGGCCCCCGGAAAGCAGCTCCCGTCTCAGCTCCCGGGGCGCCACGATCGCGTTCGTGGCCGGGGCCGCGCCGTCGAGCCCCGGGTCCAGGAGCGGGTCCAGGAGGATCGGCCTGCCGTCCGCCGCGACGGTCGAGACGCCCGTCATCTCGTCCCCCTCGGCCCGGGACCTCGGGGCCGAGAGCACGAACGGCCGTCGGGCCGCGGGTCCGGCCCGGGCCAGGGCGTCGGACGGGCCCTCGAGCGCGGGGAGCGCCGGGGGGTCCGCGGGGAGCCGAAGGGAGGCGTCGTGCTTCAGGGTTCTCGAGGCGAGGGAGGAGCGGCGGGCCCCGGACGCGTCTCGAGGGTCCTCAGGCGGGACAGGGCCGCGGCCAGCTCGAAGCGGCGGAAGGCCGCCAGGTCGCCGGACCCGCGCTCGTCGAGGACGTCGAGACCCTCGTTCCGAACCGCGTCTTCCACCGCGTCGAGGATCGCGCTCAGGGTGCGCCCGCCGTCCACGAAGCGGAGGCGGGCCAGCGCCAGGGCCTCCGCCAGCGCCCGGACCTGCGATCGCGACACGAGCTGCTCCACCGCCGAGAGGTCGACGTCCACGCGTCCGACCTCGATCCGCTGCCGACTCCGGACCTTCACGCTGACCGGGCGCTTGCCTCTCCGCAGATCGATGGAATCGGGGAGGGGGATGCGGGATGGACGGGCTCCGAGCGGATGTCCGGACTCGGGCGCCCTCCCGGTCGGGAGGTCCCGGGCCACCTCCCGCGCCCGCTCGGTGGCGTCGAGGGGCCGGTAGTCCCGCATGACGATCACGGTGTCGGCCACCTCCAGGTAGTCGCCGCTTCCGCCGAGGACCAGCACGGAGCTGACGCCCAGCTCCTCGAAGAGGTCGCGCACCCGATCGACGAACGGGGTGATGGGCTCGTCGGCCTTCGGGACCAGGGCCTGCATGCGACGGTCCCGGATCATGAAGTTGGTCGCCGCGGTGTCCTCGTCCACCAGCAGCGTGGTCGCCCCGGCCTCCAGCGCCTCGGCGATGATCGCGGCCTGGGACGTCGAGCCCGACGCGTTGGGCGTCGTGAACGCCCGCGTGTCGGCGTCGAAGGGCAGCCCGTCGATGAAGGCCGAGATGTCCACGCCCGCCACGGCGCGCCCGTCCTCGGAGCGGATCTTCACCGAGCCCGGGTCGGCGACCACCCGCTCCCGCCCGTCGCCGGGGCGGTGGTTGTACACCCCCTGCTCCAGCGCCCGGAGCAGGGTGCTCTTGCCGTGGAATCCCCCCCCGACCACCAGCGTCACGCCGGGACGCAGCCCCATGCCGGACACGGTCCCCCGATTCGGCAGCGTCACCTCCACCCGCAGGGGCTCGGGCGACTCGAACGGGACCACCCCGTCGCCCCGCATGGGCCGGTCGTCCACGCCGCTGCGCCGGGGCAGCACCGCCCCGTCGGCCACGAAGGCCACCAGCCCCAGGTCGGGCAGACGGTCGCGCAGGTGGTCGGCGTCCTCGTTGACCTCGGCCGCGCGGCGGAGCGCGTCGGGGTCGTGGGCCGCCGCCCGGAGGGAGCCCTCCACGGCCCCGGCCACGTCCTCGGCGAGGAGCTCGGAGGCCTGCCGGCCGAGGATCCGTCGACCGCGGGCCGGGAGACCCACGTAGAAGCGCGCCTCGACCGCCCCGTCCGCTCCCACCTGGACGGCGGTCTGCTCGAGCACCTCCTGGCCGGGAGCGTAGATGAGGACGTCGCCGCTCCTCCCGCTTCCCCGGCTCGAACGGGCCCCGTCGGCCGCGCGGTCGAACGCCCGGGCCAGGTGGCACGCGAGCCCCACGCGGCGGCTGCGGGACGAGAGCAGCTCCGGCGGCAGGTTCGCGACCTCGGGGTCGAGGAGCGCCCGGAGTCGGCTGGGGTGGGCGTAGGGGTCCCCCTGTACCCACGCCACGTCGAGGGTCCAGTCCCCGACGGCCCACCGTCCGCGAAGTTCCTTGTAGGCTCCGTAGCCCCGACCGTCGATGCGCTCGAGCCGCTCTCTCAGCTCGTCGATGCCCCGCATGCTCACCTCCTCTTCCCGGGATGCGGGTGACACGGACACGACGCCGGCGGAGGGGTTCCACCGCCGGTTGCCGGTCCCGTCCCGGGTGGGCAACTTGCCTCGTCGAACCGTCCCACCCGGCCCCGGCGGCCCCGGGGTCACGCCGGAGACATCCATGGGCACACCGCGTCGACCGCCCCGGGCATACGCCCGGACCCTTCCCGCCATGCTCGCGATCGCCCTCGTGGCCGTCTGGACCTCGTGGCCCGGGGTCCTCACCGGGCAGGAGCCCGGCGCCACGGCCGAGTACGACGTCGTCATCCGAAACGGTCGCGTCCTCGACGGGAGCGGCAACCCGTGGTTCCGGGCCGACGTCGGGTTGCGTGGCGACCGGGTGGCGGTGGTGGGCGACCTCTCGGACGCCCGGGGGCGCGAGGAGGTGGACGCCACGGGGCTCTTCGTGGCGCCGGGATTCATCGACGTGCACACCCACACCGGGCCGGGGCTCGAGACCCCGGAGCTCAGCGACGGCCGACCTCTCCTGGCCCAGGGAATCACCACGGCCTTCGTGAACCCGGACGGCGGCGGCTACGTCGACCTGGCCGCCCAGCGCGACTCGCTCCTCCTCCACGGCCTGGGGGTGAACGTGGCCCAGATGGTGCCCCACGGCTCCGTCCGCCGGGAGGTTCTGGGGATGCAGGACCGGAAGGCCGGGCCGGCGGAGCTCGAGCGCATGAAGGCCCTCGTCCGGGCCGGCATGGAGCAGGGGGCCTTCGGCCTCTCCAGCGGGCCGTTCTACACACCAGGAAGCTACTCCGACACCCGGGAACTGGTGGAGCTGGCCAGGGTGGCCGCGGAGTACGGGGGGGCCTATGCCAGCCACATCCGCGACGAGTCGAACTACACGATCGGAGTGGTGGCGGCGGTGGACGAGGTCATCACGGTGGCCCGGGAAGGAGGCCTTCCGGGCGTGGTGACCCACATCAAGGTGCTGGGCCCTCCGGTATGGGGATACTCCAGCGCGCTCGTTCACCGGATCGAGGAGGCGCGCCGTCGGGGGACGGAGGTCTACGCGGACCAGTATCCGTACGTCGCGTCGGCCACCGGCCTGCAGTCGGCGCTCCTGCCCCGGTGGGCCCAGGCGGGCGGAGGCGACTCGCTCCGGGCGCGGCTGCAGCGTCCGGACGACCGGGCCCGGATCCGGGAGGCCATGGAGGCCAACCTCGCCCGCAGGGGGGGCGCCGACCGGATCCAGTTCCGGCGCTTCGAGGAGGACCCGGCCATCGAGGGCAGGACGCTGGCCGAGGTGGCGCGTGAGAGGAACCTGCACCCCCTCGACGCGGCGCTGGCCATGTTCGAGCAGGGCGGCCCGAGCATCGTCTCCTTCAACATGCACGAGGACGACGTCCGCACCCTGATGGTCCAGCCGTGGACCATGACCTCGTCGGACGGGGGACTGGTTCCCATGGGCGAGGGCGTGCCCCACCCGAGGAACTACGGCGCGTTCGCCCGCAAGATCCGGGTGTATGTGCAGGAGGAGGGGGTGTTGGGGCTCGAGCAGGCGATCCGCTCCATGACCTCCCTGCCGGCCCAGGTCTTCCGGGTGGCGGACCGTGGCCTGCTGCGTCCGGGCGCGTACGCCGACGTGACCGTCTTCGACCTGGACCGGGTCCGCGATGTCGGGACGTTCACCGATCCCCACCACCTCGCCGAGGGCACGGTGCACGTCTGGGTCAACGGCGAGCGCGCCGTGGCCGACGAGCGCTTCACGGGCACGCGGGCGGGGCGCGTGCTGCGGAGGGACGAGGCCCCGGCCGGGGTCACGGTTCCGCGATCCGGTCCGGTCCGGTAGACCGGGCGCGCCCCGCCCGGCGGTCGGCCCCACGGCGCGGCCGCCGGAGCCGCCGAACCCGACCAGCGACGCCGAGAGGAAGCGATGGGCGAGATCCGCCAGTTCATGGACCGACACTTCCGGCACTTCAACGCCCGGGAGGCCGTGGCCGCGGCCCGGGGGTACGAGGACCACCTCGCGAAGGGGGGCAAGATGCTCGTCTCCCTGGCCGGCGCCATGTCGACGGGCGAGCTGGGGATCATCCTCTCGCGGATGATCCGGGACGACAAGGTCCACGCCATCAGCTGCACGGGGGCGAACCTGGAGGAGGACGTCTTCAACCTCCTGGCCCACGACGAATACGAGATCATCGAGGACTGGCGGGGCCTCTCGGCGGAGGACGAGCAGGACCTCTACGAGAGGGGGATGAATCGCGTCACCGACACGTGCATCCCCGAGGACGTCATGCGCCACCTCGAGCGTCGGCTGCTCGAGCGCTGGAAGAGGGCCTGCGACGAGGGCGAGAGGAAGCTCCCCAGCGAGTTCCTGTTCGAGGTTCTCCGGAGTCCCGAGCTGGAGGAGCACTACCAGATCGACCCGGAGGAATCCTGGACGCTCGCGGCCATGGAGAGGGGCGTCCCGGTCTTCGCGCCTGGGTGGGAGGACTCCACGACGGGCAACATCTTCGCCGCCGCCGCCATGACCGGGAAGCTGCCCCACCACCAGTGCGTGAAGACCGGCACCGAACAGTTCGCCCACCTCATGCAGTGGTACCTCGAGAACCACGGGGCCGACGAGGGCCGGCCGTCGGTGGGCTTCTTCCAGATCGGTGGGGGCATCGCCGGCGACTTCGCGATCTGCGCGGTGCCATGCCTCATCCAGGACATGAAGAGGGACGTGCCCTTCTGGGGGTATTTCGCCCAGATCACCGACGCCGCGACGTCCTACGGTGGCTACTCGGGCGCCCCGCCGAACGAGAAGATCACGTGGGGCAAGCTCGACGTCGACGGCCCCCGCTTCCACATCAACTCCGACGCGATGATCGTCGCGCCCCTGATCTTCGCCTGGGTGCTCGGGGACTGACCGGGCCGGGACGTACCGCGGTCCTCAGCGCACCGGGATCGAGACGCCGACCATGCCGGTGCGCAGGTCGAAGACCGGCACGAAGTCCGAGCGGTCCTGCTCGCGGCGCTGGATCACGACCCGGGCGACACCCCACCCCCACGCGGCTCCGACGAACGCGTCCGACGCCCAGTGCTTGTCGGCCGTGACCCGCTGGTACATCACGGTGCCCGCCAGACCGTAGAGCACGACGGTGGCCGGCCAGCGG
>JASFUL010000056.1:0-17026 GCA_050050315.1 Gemmatimonadota bacterium | reverse complement strand
ACGTGGATGGCCCGGGCGACCACGTCACGGGGCGCCAGCGAGCCCAGGGGATGGTAGCGGTCCATGAAGGGCGCGCCATCGACGCGGCGGAGCACGGCGCCCTCGCCCCGCACCGCCTCGGAGATCAGGAAGGCCGGATCCTCCGTGGGGTGGAGCGCCGTCGGGTGGAACTGGATGAACTCCATGTTCGCCACGGTGGCCCCGGCACGGAACGCCATCGCCACGCCGTCGCCGGTCGCGATGGACGGGTTCGTCGTGTGCCGGAAGACCTGTCCGCAGCCGCCGGACGCGAGGAAGGTGGCGCGCGCCCGCACCATGACGCGCTCGCCGTTCCGGTGGTCGAGGGTCAGGGCGCCGCGGCACACCGGGCCGTGGCTCGTGGGCTCGGTGCCGAGCAGGAGGTCGACCGCCAGGTGGTCCTCGAGCACCGTGATCGTCGGCTCCGCTTCGACCGCCTCGAGCAACGCCGTCTCGATCGCCATGCCCGTGCGATCGCCGGCGTGCACGATGCGGCGCCTCGAATGGCCACCCTCCCGTCCCAGCGACAGCCGCCCGTCCTCACCGCGCCGGAAGCGGGTGCCCCATTCCTCGAGCTCCCGCACACGGAGCGGGCCTTCCGACACCAGGGTGTCCACCGCGTCCTCGTGGCAGAGCCCGGCGCCGGCGACCAGCGTATCCTCGACGTGGAGGGACGGATCGTCGTCCGGGCCGATCACGGCGGCGATGCCACCCCGGGCGTAGTTCGTGTTCGAATCGGCGCGCTCCTTCTTGGTCACCACGAGCACCGACGCGAACGACGCCACCTTGAGGGCGAAGGTGAGTCCGGCGATCCCGCTGCCGATGACGAGCACGTCCACCTCGTGGCGCTTCACGGCTGCTCCTCCCACCTCGGGCCGGCCTCGACCGCGGCCCGGGCGCGTTCGATCAGCTCCTCCGCCCCCCTTCCGGGGCGCACCACCAGGGGGAGCACGTGCACGTCCGGAAGCAGCTTCCGAAGTCCCGTCAGCTTCACGGCGTCCTTCTCGGTCGTGACGACCGGGCGGGGGCCGGCGGCCCGGGTGATGCGCTCGGCGTCGCCCGCGTCGTAGTCGTGGTGATCCGGGAACGCCATGAGCTCCGGCGGCTCTCCGGTCACCTTCGCCACCACGCCCGCGAAGCTATCGGGTCCGGCCACCCCCGTCACGGCCAGGACGTCCCCTCCCGGCTCGTCGACGGCCTCCCCGTCGAGGTCGGTCCAGGGACCGGGCTCGAGGTCGACGCGGACCAGAAGGGCCGCCGGCGCGGCGTCGGCCGCGTGGGCCGCGCGCGTCTCGGCCTCGGCCTCCGTGGCGCTCTTCCGGGTGACCACCACGGCGTCCGCGCGGGTGAGGGCGCTCGCGGGCTCCCTCCAGCGCCCGCGGGGCAGCAGCCGGTCGGGAAACGGCTGCTCGGCCGCCAGGAGCACCACGTCCAGGTCGCGGGCCAGGCGGCGGTGCTGGAAGCCGTCGTCCAGCACGACGCAGCGGGCCCCCCCTTCCGCCGCCCGGCGTGTGGCCGCGGGGCGGTCCCTGTGGGCGTGGACGGGGACGTCAGGATTCCAGCGCCGGTGCAGGCGCAACTCGTCCTCGCCGTAGCCCCGGGCTACGAGCGCCGGATCCAGACCGTGGTCCGCCAACGTCCTGGCCAGCCAGGCGGCGAACGGCGTCTTGCCCGTCCCCCCCACCGCCAGGTTTCCCACCGAGAGCACCGGCACGGGAGGCCGCTCCACCCGGAGCAACCCTCGATCGAAGGCGGCGTTGCGGGCGCCCACGGCCCCCCGATACAGGAGCGCCAGCGGCGTCGCGACCACCGCCGCGAGGGTCGGTCCGAGGCCGGGCTCGCCCCGCCAGCTCCGGCGGAGGACGTCCTCGATGCGCCTCCTCACCTCTCAGCCCCACGGTTGTACACGCCGTCCTCCACGGGCTCCTCGACCCTGGACGTGAGCGCCTCGAGCGTCTCCGTGAGCTCCCGGGCCAGCCGCTCCCGTTCCACCTCGTCCGCGGCACGGTCCACGTAGACCGGCTCGCCGTACTCGATCGTGACCCGCGACAGGGGACGAGGGAGCATGAAACGGTCCCACGACTCGAAGCGCCACGACGCGCTGGCTCCGGCCGCCAGCGGCACGATGGGGGCCCCGATGACCTGCGCCGCCAGCAAGGCGCCGGGCTTGAAGACGTGACGCGGTCCCCGGGGACCGTCGGGCGTGATCGCCAGGTCGTGCCCTTCCCTTCCCGCCCTGATGAGCGCCTTCAGACCCTTGATGCCTCCCCGGGTGCTGGAGCCGCGGGCGGTGTCGAAGCCCTGACGCTCGATGATGCGGGTGATGTACTCGCCGTCGGCGTGCTCGCTCACCAGCACGACGATGTCTTCGTTTCGGTGGTAGTGCACGAGGGGGAGGAGCTGGTCGTGCCAGAAGACGAACACGATCGGGAGCCCCTCACGTCGGAAGGGGAGGTAGTTCTCCTGGCCCACGCGGGTGAGCCGGGTCGTGGTGAAGAGGCTGCCCACGAGGCCCTGCCCCAGCAGGGCGGCCGCTCGGAATCGGGCGTTCTTCACCCTTCGTCCTCCCGCGTCCGCTCGGCTCCCTTCCGGCCCCCGAGCAGCTCCAGCGCCAGCTCCGCCACCCGATCGGCCGCGCCGGACTCGCCGAGGCGGTCCCGGACGCGGGCCAGTCCCTCCAGCATGCGCTCCCGCTCGGACGAATCCGGGTCCAGGAGGGGGTCGAGGAGCTCCGCCAGTCGCTCCGGGGTGGCCTCGCCCTGGAGCACCTCGGGGACGACCCGCTCGCCGGCCACGAGGTTCGCCAGCGCCACGTGGTCGACGCGGACCAGCCGGCGGGCCAGGAGCCAGGTGAGGGGATGGGTGCGGTAGACCATGACGAACGGAGTCGCCTCGAGGGCCGTCTCGAGGGTGCTGGTGCCCGACTTCACGAGGGCCGCCCGGGCGTGGTGGAGGAGGGCACGGGTGTCCCCCGTGACGGGGATGCTCCGGCCCTCCAGCCGCGCTGGATCGACGGACGCCGCGGCGGCCAGGACCGGCTGGAGCCCGGGCCTCCGGGTCGTGAGCCGCTCCGCCGTGGCGACGAAGACGTCCAGGTGGCGGTCGAGCTCCTGGTTCCGGGAGCCGGGGAGCAGGGCCAGGATCGGCCGGTCCGGGTCGAGCCCGGCCGCTTCGCAGAACGCCTCGCGCTCCGGCACGTCCGACGGGCGCTCCAGTAGGGGGTGTCCCACGAACGTCGCCCGCCCGCCCCGCGCCGTGTAGATCTCCTCCTCGAAGGGCAGGATCACGGCCACGTGGTCCGCCTCGTGCGCCAGGCGGTCGGCCCGGCGCTCCTTCCAGGCCCACACCTGGGGCGCGATGTAGTACAGGACGGGAACGCCCCGCCGGTGGGCGTGGCGGGTGATGCGGAGGTTGAACCCCGGGTAGTCCACGGGGAGCACCAGGTCGACGTCGCCCCGGTCGAGGAGCCGCTTCACGCGCCGCTCCAGGGCCCAGAAGAAGGGGATGCGGGGGACGATCTCCAGGAACCCCATCACCGCCAGGTCGTCCAGGTCGGCCAGGAGCTCCACCCCCTCCGCGGCCAGGCGGGGCCCGCCGAGTCCGACCAGGTGCAGCCCGGGTCTCCGCCGCTCCAACGCCCGGGCGACCTCGGCGGCGTGGGCGTCTCCGGACGCCTCGCCGGCGAGGATCAGGACGGTGGGCGAGGTCAGAAGCGGTAGCCCAGGTACCAGATGATGCCGATGACCACCGCCGCCAGGAAGACGAGCTTCCCGAGGCTCGGGCCCCGACGGATGTCGATCCAGTTCTTCTTCCGGCTACGCCGGACGCGAATCAACGACATGGTTCTCGATCCGGTCCTCGATGGACAGCGTGATCGCCAGCGCCGCCCGGCCGTCCCGGCCGGACACGGCCGGAGGCGCCTCGCCGCGCACGGCGTTCGCGAAGTTCTCGAGCTCCTTGCGGAGGGGCTCGGTCCCGTCCCCCACGAGGGGGATGTGCTCGACGATGTCCTCGAGCCCGCCGATCTCGGAGCCATCTGCCGCCAGGCCGGCGAGCCCCGCGGGGGTGCCTCCGGCCAGGGCGCCGGCCAGCGCCGGCAGCTCCGCCCTGAGTCGGAGGAACTCCCCCCGCCCCGTCGCCAGGTCGAGGCTCAGGTATCCGGACGGCTGGAAGATCCGGATCTTCCGCATCCGTTCGGCCGAGATCCGACTGGCCGTGAGGTTCGCGACTGCCCCGTTCTGGAAGGTCAGGCGGGCGTTCGCGATGTCGACGCTCGGCGTGAGGACGGGCACGCCCGACGCGGCGATCTCCCGTATCGGAGTACCCATGAGGCTCTGGACCAGGTCCACGTCGTGGATCATCAGGTCCAGGACGACGGCCACGTCCGTGCTGCGCGGGGTGAAGGGCGCCATCCTGTGGGACTCCACGAAGAGCGGCCTGTCCAGGTGCTCTTCGGCGGCCAGAACGGCCGGATTGAACCGCTCGACGTGGCCGATCTGGACCACCGCCCCGCTGGCTTCGGCCGCCTCCAGAATCCGGTCGGCGGCCGCCAGGTCGGGCGCCATGGGCTTCTCGACCAGCACGTGGATGCCCCGCTCCAGGGCGCGCACCGCCACCGACTCGTGGTCGCGGGTCGGAACGGCGATCACGATGGCGTCGGCCCGGTCGAGGAGTTCTTCCAGGGACCCCCGGGCCGGAACGTCCAGCTTGCCGGCGATCTCCTCGACCCGCTCCGGGCGGCGGTCGTGGATTCCCGCCATCTCCACCTCGCCGTCCGCGGCCAGGGCGGCCAGGATCCGGGCGTGGTGGAACCCCAGGCTGCCGACACCCACCACGCCGACGCGCGGCCGCCCGTGGTCCGTCACGTCGTGATCCCCCTCTCGCTCTCCCGGATGAAGCGCAGCAGGTGCCGGACCTCGGGGATCGCCGGAGCCTCCCCTTCGGCGCGCGCGAGCCCCTGGGAGACGTTGAGGTTGGACTGGAAGAGCAGCCGGTACGCCTTCTTCAGCGCCTTCCGCGTCTCGTTCGAGAAGCCCCGCCGCTCCAGCCCGACGCTGTTGAGGCCGTAGAGCTTCGGCGGGTTCCCCGCCGCCCGGCAGTAGGGCGGCACGTCCTGGGGGATCCGGGAGCCGCCGCCGATGAAGGCGTGCGCTCCGATCCGCACGAACTGGTGGATCGGGGTGATTCCGCCGACGATGACCCAGTCCTCGATGACCACGTGGCCGGCCATGTTGACGGCGTTGGAGAGGATGACGTGGTTGCCGAGCTCGCAGTCGTGGGCGACGTGGGTGTAGGCCATGAGGAGGCAGTCGCTGCCGACCACCGTCTTGCCACGGGCGGACGTGCCCCGGTTGAGGGTCGCGTACTCCCGGATCGTCGTCCGATCCCCCACCTCCAGGACGGTGTCCTCGCCCTTGAACTTCATGTCCTGGGGGTCGGTGCCGAGCACCGCGCCCTTCCCGATCCGGCAGTCCTCGCCCAGGAGCGTGTCGCGCTCGATGTACGCGTGGGGACCGATCTCCGTGCCGGCCCCGATCACGACCCTCGGTCCCACGATGGAGTACGGCCCGATCGAGACGCCCGGCCCGACCTCGGCGTCCTCGTGCACGAGGGCCGTCGGGTGGATCTCGGTCGCGCCCCGCTCGTCGGCGTCGACGGCCGATCCGGGGGCCCCCGCCGGATCCGTCATCGGTCCCGGACCGTGGCCATGAGCTCGCCCTCGACGACGACGTTTCCGTCCACGTGCCCCACCCCCCGCATCTTGCACACGTGACGCCGGAACTGGAGCATCTCCAGCTCGAAGACGATCTGGTCTCCCGGCGTGACCGGCCGGCGCCACTTCACTTTGTCCATGGTCATGAAGTAAACGACCTTGCTCTCGGGATCGTCCACGGCATCCATCAGGAGCAGGCCCCCCACCTGGGCCATCGCCTCGATGATGAGCACCCCGGGCATGATCGGATGGTCCGGATAGTGGCCCTGGAAGAACGGCTCGTTCACCGTGACGTTCTTGATCCCCACGATCCGCTTCCCGGACTCGAACGCGACGATGCGATCGACCAGGAGCATCGGATAGCGATGAGGCAGGTACTGCATGATCTTCTGGGCGTCGACGATGGGGGTGCCGTCTCCCCGCTCGGCCTGCTCCTGGAGGGCCCGGGCCAGCGCCACGTTGCCCCGGTGGCTCGGGCGCTCGGCCACCACGTGGCCCTCGAGGCGGGCCCCCAGCAGGGCGAGGTCGCCCACGATGTCGCCCACCTTGTGGCGGAGGAACTCGTCGGGGAAACGCAGCTCCTCGTTGATCACGCCGTCCTGGTCCAGCACCACCGTGTTGTCCAGCGACGCTCCCTTGGCGAGTCCCCGGGCCCGTAGCTCCTCCGCGTCCTCGCGGAAGCCGAACGTGCGCGCGGGGGCCACGTCCTCTCCGAAGCCGGCGCACGAGATCCGGAAGGACCCGAACTGTCTGCCGATGGCGGAGTGCTCGAAGTCGATGGTGGCCGAGATCCGGTAGTCGGGCGCCGGCGCGGCCACGTAGGTCTCGCCGTTGCCTTCCTGGACCGAGACGGCTTCACGGACGGTGATGACACGCGCGTCCCGGTCCTGCTCCACGATGCCGGCCCGTCCCAGGACGTCGTAGTAGTCCAGGAAGCTGCCGTCGCGGATGGGCGCCTCGGGGCCGGAGATCTCGACCACGACGTTGTCGATCTCCCGTGCGGAGAGGGCCGCCATCACGTGCTCGACCGTCAGGACACGCGCGGGGCCGCTCCCGAGGCTCGTTCCGAGCTCGGTCCCCACCACGTGGTCGAGGTCCGCGGGAATCTCGGGGTGACCGTCCAGGTCCACGCGCCGGAAGCGCACGCCGGTATCGGGGTGGGCCGGGCGGAACGTCAGCGTCGCCGCTTCGCCCGAGTGGACGCCGATGCCCTCGAGGCGTACGTCCGTCCCCAGGGTACGCTGGTGCGCTCGGCTCATGGCGTCGGTGCGTGCTCGGGTTGTCGAAGGTCAGGAGATGCGGCGCGGAGCGACCGGGTCGGTGGGGAGGCGACCCCGCTCGGCCTGGAGCCGTACGGTCGGCCGGGCTTCGTCACCCGCCGGTCACGATCGAGCCCGTACAATGTAATAGGAGGGGCCGAGGGGGTCGAACCCGGCAACCGCCTATACATCCCCCTCCTCTTCGGCGAGCCGCTCCAGCTCCTTCCGGAGGGCGCGGACCTCCCGAAACAGGTCCGGCAGGCGGTACGTGAGCGCCGAGGCCTTCAGATAGTCCCGCTGCCGCCGAGCGGGGTATCCCATGACGGTCTTTCCCGGGTCGACGTTCCCGGTGATCCCCGCCTGGGCCGCGATTCTCGCGCCGTCGCCGATCTCGAGGTGTCCCGAGATCCCGGCCTGGCCCCCGGCCAGGACGCCGCGTCCGAAGTGGGTGGAGCCGGCGACCCCGACCTGCGCGGCGAACGCGCACGTCTCTCCCAGCGTGACGTTGTGCGCGATGTGTACGAGGTTGTCGAGCTTCGAGCCGGCACCCACGACCGTGTCCCCGATCGATCCCCGGTCGACGCAGGTGTTGGCCCCGACCTCGACGTCGTCCTCGAGGATCGCGCGACCCACCTGGGGGACCTTCCGGTGCTGGCCGTCCACGAAGGCGTAGCCGAATCCGTCCACCCCGATGCGGGCGCCCGAGTGGACGACGACCCGGCGACCGAGGACCGTCCCGGGGTACAGGGTCACCCCCGGGTGCAGGACCGACCCCTCCCCCACCCGGCACCCGTCTCCGACGACGACGTGGGGGCCCACGCGCGCGCCGTCTCCCACCACCACGTCGTCGCCCAGCACGGCGTACGGTCCGATGCCCACCCCGGCTCCCAAGGAGACGCTCTGGCCCAGCACGGCGGTGGGGTGGATCCCGGGCTCGGGCTCGGCGGTGGGGTGCAGGTGCTGGAGGAGCGGGACGAGCGCGGCCTGGGCGTCCTCGACCACCACCCGGGGACGCGCGTCGTCACCGACGGCGTCGACGAGCGCGGCGCTCACGAAGAGCGCCCCGGCGCGGCTCCGGCGAGCCTCGAGGACGTAGCCCCGCCCCGACAACAGCCCGAGCTGCTCGGGCCCGGCCTGCTGGAGCGGCGCGACGCCGCGGATGCGCGTTGCGGCGTCGCCCATCACGCGGCCGCCGGTGATCTGGGCGACTTCGGCGAGGGTGAGGGTCGTGGCGGTCACGGCGGTCCCCGTTGCTGGTGTCCACGATCGGGTCCGGGACACTGGAATCGAAGGAGGGTTCCATCGAAGAGAGGCCCGGGGCCGGCTGGTTCCGGCCCCGGGCCCCCGGGTACGCGCTCCGGCCGACGCCGGAGGTGCGGTCGAGTCAGTTCCCCGATCCGCTTGCGCTGTCCGACGCCTGGTCGAGTCGGGTGATGACCTCTTCGGTCAGGTCGAGCGCCGGATCCGCCGCGATGATGGCTCCGGCCGAGACGTCGAAGATCATGGCGTAGTCCCCCTCCGCCCGGATCTGCTCGATCACCTGGTTGATCCGGTCCATGATCGGCTGCACGACCTCGCTCTGCCGCTGCGCCGCCTGCTGGTCCAGCTGCTGGACGCGCTGGCGGTACTCCTGCTGCTTCGCACGGATCTCCGACTCCCTCTGTTCCTTGGCCTCGGCGGACATGGTGAGCTGGCGCTGCTCGTACTGCTGGATCATCTGCTCCAGGTCGTCCGCCATCTGCTGGACCTCGTCCCGGTAGCCCTGGAGCTCCGCGCCCAGGGACTCCTGCGCGTCCTGGACCTCCGGTGTCGCCTGCAGGATGCGCTCGGAGTTGATGTAGGCGATCCGTGGGACGGCCTGCTGTCCGGCGGCTGCAGTACTGCCGGCGAGCGTGGCCAGGGCAATCAGGCCGGCGGTGACGAACGAGATACGGCGCATGGTTCTCACTCCAGAGTGGTGATCGTGCGGGTCAGAAGCCCGGCCCCATCCGGAAGTGGAGCTGCCACCCCGGAACCGGCTTGTCGAAGCCGTACGCGTAGTCGATGCCGATGGGTCCGAACGGCGTCACGAGCTGCAGGCCGAATCCGGCCCCACGGAAGAGGCGCGTCGGGTCGATGCTGCCCGGGTCCGCCCACACGTTCCCGGCGTCGAAGAACGAGGACAGGCTGATGTTGTCGTTCAGGCGCATCGCGTACACGGCGCTCAGGGACAGGAACGCGTCTCCCAGGCGCTCGATGTCCGCGATGGCCCGGCTGTTCTCCGGGTAGAACCCGATCGGCGTGATCGCGGTCTCGTCGTAGCCCCGAAGTTGTTGCCCGAATTGTACACCACCCATCCAGAAACGGTCGAACGGGAAGTTGCTGGCGTCACCGAATACCGTCCCCGCCTGGGCACGCAGCCCGAGGGTGAAACGGATCGGGCGGAGGGCGTCGCCCACCTGACCCACGGGCACCCACCACTGGGCGTCGGCCGTCAGCTTCTGGAACTTGCCGTCTCCGCCCAGGAAGCCACCGTTCAGCTCGAGGTTCACGCTCTGCCGGGAGCCGACGGTGGGGAAGACGGGATGGTCCAGCCGGGTCCGCAGGATCCCGAAGGAGAGCTGGCTCTGGGTGCCCGGGTCACGTCCGAAGAGGGACGCGTCCTCGACACCCCGGAAGAGCTGGTACTTCGTCCGCGATAGGGAGTAGCCCGTGAACAGGCGGGTCCGGGGCGCCCCGGGCACGGGGAATCCGAAGCGCAGTCCCGCGCCGACGCGCCGCCGCTGACCGGTGTTGAAGCTGAAGAAACGGTCCCGGGAGTTGAAGAGCGAGATGCTCCCGCTGACCCTGCTCCGGAAAAGCGCAGGATCGGAGAAGCTCAGCGTGAAGTTGCTCAGGTACCGGCCGAAGTCCCACCGCAGGTGGCCCTCCTTCGCCTGCCCGAAGAGGTTCGGCTGGTCGTAGCCGATGAAGCCGGCGAGGCCGACCCCTCCCCCGACCGACGTGCCGAAGTTGACCGCGCCGGTCTGCCGCTCCTCGACGTTGAAGGTGACGTCCACCTGCCCCTCCTCCGGACGCTGCTCGATGTCCGGCGGAGGCATGGGCGTCTGGAAGAACCCCAGTGACTGGATGCTCTGGTAGCTCTGGATGACGCGCTGCTGGCTGTAGACGTCCCCTGGGAGGATGAAGATCTTGTCCCGGATCACCCACTCGTGGGTGTAGTCGTTGCCCCGGATGGCGATCTCGTTGATGTAGGCCGGATTGCCTTCCTGGATCTGGACCGTGACGGAGACCGTCGGATCCTCGCCGGGATCGACCGGACGCTTCTCGATGACGGGATTGACCTGCGCCCAGATGTAGCCGCGGTTGGCGTAGGCGAGGCTGATCTCCTGGATCGCGTTCTCGAACGCCACCTGGTCGAAGACCCGGCCACGCTGCTCGGCCTCGCGCTCGTCCCCGCCTCCGATGCCCAGCGACCGCAGGAGCCCTCCCTGGTCGGGCCGGAAGTACCGGTCGACCTCTTCTTCGGAGAGCTCCGAGTTTCCCTCGATCTGGAACTGGGCCACCCGGTACTGGGGCCCCTCCTCGACCTCCAGCCTCACCCTGGCCTTCCCGGTCTCCGGATCGATGACCAGCGTGTCGGAGAGGACCTGGAAGTCCAGGAACCCCTTCGACGAGTAAAGCTGTGGGATGTTCGTCGCGATGTCCTCGTTGTACGACTCGTTGTCGTACCGGCCCGACCGGAACCACCAGAATCCCTCGGGCTTGGTGGTCATGGCGCCGACGATCTCGTCGGTCGTGACCCGCTCGTTCCCGAACACCTCCACGTCCGCGACGGTGACGCGGTTGCCCTCGGCCACGTCGATCACGAGGTCGACGACGTTCTGCATCCCCTCGACCTCGAGCAGCCGGTCCTCGATCGAGGCGAACGGAATCCCCTCGTCGGCGAGCTGGTCGCGGATGAGGTCCCGGGCCCGGGTGAGCCTCGCCGGCGAGAACGGCACTCCGGCGTCCAGGCCCGTGGAGTCTCGCACGGTGGCGGCATCGCCGTGCTCGAGCCCCAGGATCCGGACCTCGCGCACCAGGGGTCGCTCCTCGACCCGGAACACCAGAACGACCGGTTCGCCCGGTCCCCCGAGGGCGTGGACCGACACGTCGGCGAACTGGCCCGTCGACATGAGCTCCTTCGTGGCCTCGGTCAGCTGGGGGAGATTGATCCGGTCTCCCGCCTGGAACGGAAGCCTGGCCAGAACGCTCTCCCGCACCACGCGCGCGATGCCCTCGACCGCGATCGAGTCGACCACGACCTGGGTCGGGGGCTGCTGCTGGGCCGCTGCCGGTCCGACCCCCAGGAGGAGCGACACACCCGCCAGGAGCGCCGCCGAGATGCCCGCCGCGCTCGGGGACAGGACGCCGAAGAAGGCCGCCGCCGAGGCCGCGACCTTCTTCGAGAACTGCGTGTGTAGATCTCTGCTCACCATCACGTCTTCGTCGTCGATCCGGCCCGGAGCGAGAGGCCATCCCCGTCTTCGGCAATCCCCACCTCGATCTCGTCCCCGGCGCTGAACTCCGCCACCAGTATCTTCTCGGACAGCGGATCCTCGAGATACCGTTGTATGGCTCTCTTGAGAGGGCGCGCCCCGAACTTCTCGTCGTACCCCTTGTCCACGAGGAAGTGGATCGCCTCGTCGTCCAGCGACAGCGTCAGCTCCTCCTCGGCCAGACGCGTCTTCACGTCGGACAGGAGGATGTGGACGATCTGGCCGATCTCCTCCCGCGTGAGCGGGTGGAAGACGATCGTGTCGTCGACGCGATTCAGGAACTCGGGGTTGAAGGCCCGCTCGATCTCCTCCCGGACCTTCGACTGCATGATCTCGTAGCTGGTCTGCGCGTCCGTCTGCTGGAAGCCGAGCCCCCGCCCCTTGCTGATGTCCCGGGCGCCGAGGTTCGACGTCATGATGAGGACCGTGTTCTTGAAGTCGATCACCCGGCCGTAGTTGTCGGTCAGGTGGCCTTCGTCCAGCACCTGCAGGAGGATGTTGAACACGTCGGGATGGGCCTTCTCGATCTCGTCCAGCAGGACCACCGAGTAGGGCCGGCGGCGCACCGCCTTGGTGAGCGTGCCGGAGTCCTCGTAGCCGACGTAGCCCGGAGGGGCCCCGATGAGGCGGGACACGGAGAACTTCTCCATGTACTCGCTCATGTCGACCCTTACGAGGGCGTCACGGTCGGCGAACAGGAACTCGGCCAGGGCCCTTGCGAGCTCGGTCTTCCCGACACCCGTCGGTCCGGAGAAGATGAAGGAGCCGATGGGACGGTGGGGGTCCTTGAGTCCCGCTCGGCTGCGGCGGATGGCTCGGCTGATCGCCTCGATGGCGTCGTCCTGCCCCACCACCCGCTTGTGCAGCTCCTCCTCCATGTGCACGAGCCGCTCGGTCTCCGCGGCCTGGATCCGCGTGACGGGGATGCCGGTCCACCGGCTCACGATGAAGGCGACCTCCTCGACACCGATCTCGGGGCGGTGGTGCTTGCGCTCCTCCTCCCACGCTTCCTGCTCGGACTTGATCCTCTGGAGCAGCTCCCGCTCGGCGTCGCGCAGCTCCGCGGCCTTCTCGAAGTCCTGGTCCTTGATCGCCCCTTCCTTCTTCTCGGCGATCCCGGCCAGCTCCTCCTTCAGCTCCTCGACCTCCGGGGGGGGCACCTGCGACGCGATGCGCGCCCGGGCTCCGGCCTCGTCGATGACGTCGATCGCCTTGTCCGGGAGGAACCGGTCCGTGATGTAGCGGTCGCTCAGCTTGGCGGCCTGGACGAGGGACTCGTCGGGGATCGTGACCCGGTGGTGGTCCTCGTAGTGGGTCCTGAGGCCCTTCAGGATGTCCACGGTCTCGTCCACGTCCGGCGGGTCGATGATCACCGGCTGGAAGCGGCGCTCGAGGGCCCCGTCCTTCTCGATGTACTTCCGATACTCGTTGAGGGTGCTGGCGCCGATGCACTGGAGCTCGCCCCGGGCGAGGGCGGGCTTGAGCATGTTGGAAGCGTCGATGGCACCCTCGGCGGCTCCGGCGCCCACCAGGGTGTGGAGCTCGTCGATGAAGAGGATCACGTTCTCGTTCTGCTGGATCTCGTTCATCACCGCCTTGAGCCGCTCCTCGAACTGCCCGCGGTACTTGGTGCCTGCGATGACGGCCGCCATGTCCAGCGCGAGCACGCGGTTGCCCTTGAGCGCCTCGGTGACCTCGTCCCTGGAGATCAGCTGGGCCAGTCCCTCCACGATGGCGGTCTTCCCCACTCCGGGCTCGCCGATCAGGACGGGGTTGTTCTTCTTCCGGCGGCAGAGGATCTCGATCACCCGCTCGATCTCGTCGACCCGGCCGATGGTCGGGTCGAGCTTGTCCTGGCGGGCCAGGTCGGTCAGGTCCCGGCAGAAATGATCCAGCGCCGGGGTCTTCGACTTCTTCTCCTTGCCCCCGGTCTGGCCCGAGCCTCCCGACCCACCTCCTATGCCCGCCGGCTCCGACGGGCTCACGTCCGAGCCCAGCACCTTGAGTGTCTCCGCCCTCGCCTCCTCGAGCGTCACGCCGAGGGAGTTGAGGACCTGCGCGGCGATCCCCTTCTCCTCGCGCAGCAGTCCGAGCAGGAGGTGCTCGGTGCCGACATAGGAGTGGTTGAACTCCCGGGCCTCGGCCATGGCGAACTCGAGTACCTTCTTCGCCCGGGACGTGTACGGCAACTCCCCGAGGGCGATGGTCGCCTTGCCCTTCCGGACAGACTCCTCGACGCGCTCGTGGATCTGGTCCAGGTCCACGTTGAGGTTGGTGAGCACGGCCGCGGCGACGCCCTCACCCTCCCGGATCAGTCCGAGGAGGATGTGCTCGGTGCCGACGTAGTCGTGCTGGAGGCGGATGGCCTCTTCCCTGGCCATGGCCAGGACCTTCCGGACGCGGTCAGTGAAGTTGTAGTTCATCGTAATGGGCTCAGGGGCTCCCGAGGTGGTTCATTCCGTACCGTCTGCTGGGGGGGCGCTCCCCGGGGAGTCTGGGGCGTCCGTGTCCGGGGGCGCCGCCTCCATGGCTTCGGTGGCGAGGATCCTTCGGACGTACGCCGCTCGGTGGGCGTCACTCTCGGCCGGAGGGAGGTCTCGCCCCGCCGCCTGTTCGAGGTGAGCCGGCTGAGTGAAGATCATCAGTTTGTTGAGGCTGTATACACGGAGGTCGGGGAGTAGTTTCAAGCTGACCCCCAGCCGGACTCCGCTCAGCAGGTTCATCAGCTCCTCGAAGGGCAGCGAGCGCGCGTGCCGGAGGAGGCCGAAGGCTCGCCAGATCTTGTCCTCCGTCACCTGTTGCGCGTCCCGCATCAGGATCTGGCGCGCGTGGGTCTCGTACTGGATGACCTGGCGCACGATCCGGTCGAGGTGGTCGACCAGGTCTTCCTCCGTCTTGCCCAGCGTCGTCTGGTTCGAGATCTGGAAGAAGTTCCCCACCACCTCGGAGCCTTCGCCGTAGAGGCCCCGGAAGGTGAGGCCCACCTGGGTCAGCCCGTGGAGGACCTTGGTGATCTCCTTGGTCAGCACGAGTCCCGGGAGGTGCACCAGCACGCTCGCGCGCAGGCCCGTTCCGACGTTGGTGGGGCAGCTCGTCAGGAACCCGAACTCGTGGTGGTAGGCGTACGACAGGTCCTGCCCGAGGTCCTCGTCCAGCCGGTCCACCAATCCCCACGCCTCCTGCAGGCGAAGCCCGGACATCAGGCCCTGGAGGCGGAGGTGGTCCTCCTCGTTCACCATGACGCTCAAGGGCTCGCTGGGGGCGACCACCACCGCGGTGGCCCGGGCCGGCGGACTGCCGTTGTCGCCGAGCAGGTCCCGCGAGATGAGGCGGCGCTCCAGCAGGATGCGGCGCGTCCGGGAATCCAGCTCGGGCAGGTCCACGAACGTCGCCGGCGCGAGCAGCTCGATGCGCTCCGCGGTGGTCCGCATCCGGCCCAGCACGGCCTCGCGGTCGTTCACGCGGGCCCGGGGGCCGAAGGCGTGTCCCTGGATGTTTCGGGCCAGACGGACGCGGGTCGAAAGGACCATGTCGGGGTAGTCCCCGCTCGCGTCGAGCCAGCTCAGGCCGAGGTCCGGGAGGGTCGTCAGGTCATCCATGCCGGATCCCGGTCAGGTGGCGGGCTCGAGGGCGCGAATCTGGTCCCGGAGCTGCGCGGCGCGCTCGAAATCCTCCGCGTCGACCGCGCGCTGCAGTCGGCGGCGCAGGCCTTCGAGGCGCTTCTGGCGCTCCGAGGCCGACGGGTCGGGGGGGAGGTACACCTTGCCCACGTGCTGCGTCCCGCCGTGGATCCGCCGGAGGAGGCCCCGGAGGTGAGGCTCGAAGGTGGCGTAGCAGTGGGGACACCCCAGCCGGCCGGTCTCGCGGAAGTCGCTGAAGGTGAGCCCGCAGAAGGTGCAGCGTCCGGTCTCTTCCTCGGCCCCCTTCTCCTCGCCGCTTCCCATCTGGGCGAGGAAGTCCGTCAGGGGGAAGCTCGCCGCCTCCTCCTCGGTCTCGAGACCCTTGGCGGCGGCGCACTTCTCGCAGAGATGACAGACCGTCATCTCGTTGTCGACGATCTGCGTAAGGTGGATGACGGCGTCCGTCGATCCACAATTGTCACACTTCATCGGTCCTTCTCCCTCCCGGTCCCGGCGGAGGTCGCTCCGTCGGGCGGTGCGTCGGTGTGTCTCACGACCCCGGCCCCCTCACCCGGTTCCTTCCACGCCTCCGCGGGGCTCGGTCGCGACGGGCCGCTGCGGCTCCCCGTGTCGCCGGGTGGGGCCCGGCGCCACGCCCTTCTCCGCCCGTCCGAGCAGCCCGTCCTCGAGCAACAGGACTCTGTCGGCCCGCTCCGCCAGCTCGAGGTTGTGGGTCACGAGCACCATCGACAGCGACCGGGCCTGCCGGAGGTCGAAGAGCAGATCGTGGAGGCGGTCGCTCGCCTGATGGTCCAGGTTGCCGGACGGCTCGTCGGCGAGGAGGACGAGGGGCTCGTTCGCCAGGGCACGGGCGACGGCGACGCGTTGCTGCTCCCCGCCCGAGAGCTGCCACGGCTTGCTCTGGAGGCGGCCGGAGAGACCCACCGAATCGAGCAGCGCCCGGGCCGTGTCCGCGGCGACCTCCCGGGACGCGCCGTCGATGAGGCGCGGCATCATCACGTTCTCCAGCGCGGTGAACTCCCGCAGGAGGTGGTGGAACTGGAAGACGAAGCCCACGTGACGGTTCCGAAGACCGGCCAGCTCCCGGCCCTCGAGACCGCTCACCGACCGCCCTCCCAGCAGGACCTCACCCGACGTCGGACGGTCGAGGGCACCCAGGAGGTGCAGCAGCGTCGACTTCCCCGCCCCGCTGGCGCCGATGACCGCCACCGCCTCTCCCGGGCCGACCCGCAGCTCCACGCCCTGTAGCACGTGGAGCTCCTCGGCCTCGCCGTAGGGGTAGCTCTTCCGGAGCCGCCGGGCTTCCAGCGGCAAGGCGCCCGTGCCGTCGGCCCCCTCGGACGGGGCCGGTGCCCGAGCCGGTCGACCCGGCGAGACGTGGCCTTCGGCCGCTTCACTCATGACGGATCGCCTCCACCGGCTGGAGATGGGACGCCTGCATCGACGGGTAGACCGTGGCGGCGAACGCCACCACCACGCTCGCGGCGACGATGGCCAGCACGTCGGCCACGTGCAGCGACACCGGCAGGCGCTCGACGAAGTAGACCTCGGGAGGGATCCGGATGATCTCGAACGTGTCGAGGACCCAGCACAGCGTGAGCCCCAGCACCGTGCCCACGATCGTGCCCACGATGCCGATCCACGCGCCCTGGAGCATGAAGACCCTGAGGATCCCGCGGTCGGTCATGCCCATCGACTTCAGGATCCCGATCTCCCGCGTGCGGTCCGCCACCACCATGACCAGCGTGCTGATGATGTTGAAGGCGGCCACGACGACGATGAGGAAGAGGATCACGAACATGGCGAGCTTCTCGAGCTTCAGCGCGCTGAAGAGGGCGCGGTTCGTGGTCTCCCAGCTCTCGACGTAGTAGGGGA
>JASFUL010000055.1:0-17253 GCA_050050315.1 Gemmatimonadota bacterium | reverse complement strand
TATCCCTCGAGGGTCGTCATGCCCGGGTCACGTCCCTCGGTCCGCCGCCCGCCTCGCCGCGGGACTCCAGGCGAAGCACGAGGGTGACCGAGTTCCCTTCCGGGTTGAAGTGGACCTCGTCCAGCAGCTCGCGCATGAGGAAGAGGCCCCGTCCGCCGGCCTTGGTGACGTTCTCGGGGGCGGTGGGATCCGGGACGTCCCGTGGGTCGAAGCCGGGTCCCTGATCGGTCACCTGGGCCTTGATCTCCCCGTCCCGGACGGTGACGTCGACCCGGACCCGCTTCTCCGGGTCCTCCTCGTTGCCGTACAGCATCGCGTTGGAGAGGGCTTCCGTCAGCCCGACGCGGAAGTTGAGTCGGAGGCGGTCCTGGTAGCTCTCGCAGACCCCGCACCGCTGCATCACGTACTCCACCGCGTGCTCGATCGTGCGGAGGTCGTTCGGGAGCTCGAGGACCAGTTCGGTTTCCATCCTGCCCGGGGCCGGAGGGTTCAGCGTGCTCGAACGCCGGAGCCCACCCGCCCACGGAACGTCGCCGACGGGTCGACCTGCGGGCGGACCCGGGCGGGTCCGCTCGGCGTTCCGGTCTGGATCACAGTCCCTTGAGGGCCTCCTCCCGCGAGTCGGCGATCTTGAACAGGGTGTCGAGCTTGGTCAGCTCGAAGAGGGTCCGGAGGTCCTCGTTCAGGTTCGCCAGGCGGAGCTCCCCTCCCTGCTCCCGGATCTTCTTGGAGAGGCTCACCAGGACCCCGAGTCCGGACGAGTCGATGTAGCCGGTCTTCGAGAAGTCGATGACGAACTTGCGGTCGCCGTCCTCCAGCTCCTCGAGGACCTTCTGCTTCAGCTCCTGCCGGTTGCCGACGATGAGCTGACCCTCGACGTCGACGACGGTCACGCCGTCGTGCTTCTCCACCTGGAATCCCATTGATCACTCCGTTTTGGGTGTAGCCGCTCCGCCGGGAAGCCGTTCGGGTCGGCTACCCCGCTGCGGCGGCCGGGTTGCCTGGCGTGTCCGCCGGATCCGCTCCCGCCCCCGTCACTCGGCCATGAGGGAGGCGAGGCAGGCCACCTCGACGATGTCCGACGGCGTGGCCCCGCGGGACAGGTCGTTGCAGGGCCGGGCGAGCCCCTGCACCAGGGGCCCGATCGCGGTGGCTCCCGCCAGCCGTTGCACGAGCTTGTAGGCGAGGTTGCCGGCGTCGAGATCGGGAAACACGAGCACGTTCGCGTGGCCGGCCACCGGAGAGCCCGGCGCCTTGCTCGCCCCCACCTCGGGAATGAGGGCGGCGTCGCCCTGCAGCTCCCCGTCGGCGGGGACGTCGGGCATCTTCGCCCGGAAGAGCTCCAGCCCCTCGAGCATCTTGTCGATCATCGGCCCCCGGGCGCTCCCCCGGGTCGAGTAGGACATGAAGGCCACCTTCGGCTCGTCCCCCACGATCCGCCGGCGCGCCCGGCACGACGCCACCGCGATGTCGGCGAGCTGTCCGGGGGTCGGATCGGGGACCACGGCCGAGTCGGTGAACGAGAGGACCTCCTCGCCCCGGCCGCGGAAGTCGTCCACGACCATGTAGAACGTGGACGACACGGTCTCGATGCCCTCGTCCGGCCCGACGCACCAGAGCGCCGCCCGGATGACGTCGCCGGTCGGGTGGGTGGCGCCGGCGACCGAGGCGTCCACTTCCCCCGCCCGCACCATGAGCGCCCCGCGGACGAGGGGATCCCCGGCCCATCGGAACGCCTCGTCCGGCGTCATGCCCTTGTGCCTCCGCCGCTCGAGGAGGGTGGTCGCGAACGCCTCCCGGCGTTCGTCGTCGGGATCCTCGATCCGCACCTCGTCCGGGTCGACGCCCGCCGACTCGAGCCCGCGCGCGACCTCGGCCGGGACCCCCAGGACCACCGGTCGCACGAGCCGATCGACCACCATCTCGGCGACGGCCGCCCACGTCCGGGGGTCGCCGCCCTCCGGAAGCACCACCGTGCGGGGACGGGCCCGCGCCCGCTCCCGGGCCTCTACCTGGAATGCCCTCACGCTCCGTACCTCTCCTCGAGTCGACGGAGAACGGAAGGAGACACGAACTTGCTCACGTCGCCGCCCAGGGCCGCCACCTCGCGCACGAGGGAGGCCGACAGGAAGGAGTAGTTGGCGTCCGGCGTGAGGAAGATCGTCTCGATGTCGCTCCAGATCTCCTGGTTCATCAGCGCCATCTGGAACTCGTACTCGAAGTCGCTCACCGCCCGCAGGCCGCGGATCACGAAGTGGGCGTTCCGCTCCCGGGCGAAGTGGGCGAGCAGACCACGGAAGCTCGTGACCTCCACGCCATCCACCCCTTCGAACACCTCCCGGATCATGGCCACGCGCTCGTCGACCCCGAAGAGCCCGCTCTTGGCGTGGGTCGCCGTGTGGGCCACGGCGATCACGAGCTCGTCGGTGAAGCGGAGCGTCCGCCTCACGATGTCCTCGTGCCCCCGCGTGATGGGATCGAACGACCCGGGGTAGACGGCGACGATGGGACGGCTGGTGCTCATGGATGGAGATCCTCCCGCTTCAGCGCGGTGAGTGTCGTGTCCCCGTAGCGCCGCTGCCGCATACCCGGAAGCTCGGGGATCGTCTCCCCGGTACGATGCTCCAGCCAGAGCTCGTCCGCAAAAGGCGCCCGGCGGAACGCCTCCAGCAGCGCGGCCGCGTGACCCTGCCCGTAGGGAGGATCCGCGAGGGCGAGGTCGAAGGCGACCCCCTCGACGCCCGCGATCCAACGGTGGACGTCGGCCCGGAGGACCGTGCACCGATCCCGGGCGTCGAGGGTGTCGATGTTCGCGTGCAGCGCCTTCAGCGCGCCCCGGGAGATCTCGACGAACACGACCGCCTCGGCCCCGCGGGAGAGGGTCTCCAGACCGAGGGCCCCGGAACCGGCGAAGAGATCGACGACGCGGAGGCCCTCGAAGCGTCCTCCCAGGGCGCTCATCCAGGCCTCTCGGATCCGGTCCGTGGTGGGACGGGTGGAGCGACCTCCCGGGGCCCGGATGCGACGGCCGCCCCACGCGCCCGCGATGATGCGCAAGGTCCGTCCCTCCTCAGGCGGAGGCGGTGGAGGACGCCGTCTCCGGCGCGTCGGCGGACGCCCGCCCCGGCGCGGTGGCGGACGCCCGCCCCGGGAAGACCTCGCCCGTGGGGCGGAGATCCAGGAGCCTCGCCTGGGGGGTCCGGCGTCCCCGGTACTCGTTGACCTGGAGCTGGAATACGGCGTCCACGCTCTCCCCCTCCTTCGCGGTGGCAGCGAGTCGCTCGGCCATCCCGAAGCCGATCGCCTGGAGCAGGGCCCCGTCCCGGGCGAGCCGGAGCTTGAGGTGCCCCTTTCCGACGGTGCGTGGAGCGCCCGCGATCTGCAGGTCCCGGGCCAGGAAGACGGGGCGGGGATTGCCGATGCCGTGGGGGCCGAGATGCCGGAGGATGTCGGCCAGGGCGAGGCTCATCTCTTCCAGCGGGAGCTCGAGGTCGATCCCGAGGCGCGGCACCAGCAGCTCGCTCGCCTCGAGTCGCCGGGCCGCCGCCGCCAGAAACGCCCTCCGGAAGGCGGGGACGGCGTCCCGGCGCAGGTCCATTCCCGCGGCCTGTCGGTGTCCTCCGAAGCGCTCGAGGTGGGGCGCGCACGCCGCGACGGCCTCGTAGAGATCGAAGCCCGGGATCGACCGGGCGCTGCCCCGACCCTTGGCCCCTTCGAGGGCCACGAGCACCGTCGGGCGGTGGACCCGCTCGACCACCCGGGAGGCCACGATCCCTATGACGCCGGGGTGCCAGCCCTCGGAGGCCAGCACGACCGCGTGGTCGGTCCGCGGGTCGAAGTCCCGCTCCAGCAGCTCCACCGCCTCGTCGAGGGTGCGTCGATCCTCCTCCTGCCTCCTCCGGTTGTGGTCCTCGAGGCCCTCCGCCAGCTCTTCGGCCCGAGCCGGGTCGTCGGTGAGGAGGAGACGCAGGGCCTCGTCGGCGTCGCCGACGCGGCCGGCGGCGTTGATGCGCGGACCGAGTACGAACCCCACCTGCCCCGCCCCCACCTCCGTCCCCGTGAGGCCGCAGACCGCCAGGAGCGCCCGGAGCCCGGGGTTGCGGGTCTGGCGGAGGACCCGCAGGCCGAAGCGGGTCAGCACCCGGTTCTCACCCTCCAGCGGGACCAGGTCCGCCACCGTGGCCACGGCCACGAGGTCGAGGTACCAGACCAGGTCCTCGAGGGAGAGACCAGCGTCCGACGCCAGCAGGGAGCAGAGCTTGAACGCCACGCCGGCGCCGCACAGTCCCTTCTCCGGATAGGCGCAGTCGCGCCGGTTGGGGTTCACGACCGCCACGGCCGGGGGCAACGTCCCGCCTGGCGTGTGGTGGTCCGTCACGACCACATCCAGCCCGGCGTCGGCGGCGCGACGAAGCGCCTCGTGGGCGACGGTTCCGCAGTCCGCCGTCAGGAGGAGCGAGGCTCCCACCTCCTCGGCCCTCCGCAGCCCGGCCCGACCCACGTCGTAGCCGTCGCGCAGCCGGTGGGGCACGAAGGCCTCGACCCGGGCTCCGAGGCGGCGGAGGAAGCGGGTGTACAGCGCCGCGGCGCAGACGCCGTCGACGTCGTAGTCGCCGTGGACCAGGATCGTCTCACCGCGTCGGATCGCCGCGCGGACCCGCTCGGCCGCGACGTCGATCCCGGCCAGGGCCGCCGGGGGATGCAGGTGGTCCAGGAGGGGGCGCAGGTGCCGGCGGGCGTCGTCGGGATTCCCCAGACCCCGGACGGCCAGGACGGCGCACAGGGACGGGGGCAGGTCGAGCTCGCGACCCAGGGCCTCGACCTCCCCCGGCGACGGAGGCGGGCCGAGGACCCAGCGGGGCCCCACCGTCACGCCTGTCCGTCCTCCTCGTCGGAGCCGGCCTTCTCGGCGGAGGTCAGGATGACGCCGCACGCCTCGCACCGGATCATGTCGCCCCCGTGGCGGACTTCGTTCTGGAGCTGCAGAGGCAGGACGTTGAAGCAGTTCCCGCACGCGCCGTCGGGCGTGAGCCGCGAGACGGCCCTGCGGTTGTTGTCGGCCCGGATCCGTTCGTAGACCCGGAGCGCCCGCGATCCCATCCCTCCCGTGAGGCCGGCACGCCGCGTTTCGAGCTCGGCGATCTCCTCCTTCACCTCGTCCCTCTGCTCCAGGAGCGCCTCCCGACGGGGCTCGACCTCCGCCCGGGCCTCCCCCAGCGCTTCCTCCTGCTCGTCGAGCCGAAGCTCGAGCTTCCGGATCTGATCGAGGAGCGTCAGCGCCTCCTGGTCCTCGGCTTCGAGCGCCTGTCGCACCATGTCCAGCTCGGCCGACACCGCCGACTCCTCGCGCACGTTCCGCACGCCCTTGAGCCGCTCCTCGAGCTTCTTGATGCGTGTCCGTTTCTCCTCCGAGGCGAGCTCCAGCCGGCGCTCGTCCATCTTCATCTCCTTCAGCCGAGCCCGGGTCGTGCCGACCTCGCTCTCCAACGCCAGCGCCGGTTCCTCCACGTCGGCGAGCTGGGGGTCGAACGCCCTGAGACGCTCCTGCGTTTCGTCGATCCTGTCGTCCAGGGACTGAAGAGCCTCCAGAGCAGCCGCCGTGTCCATGTCCGTCCTCTCGCTCATGTAGCGTTCACCGTCCTCCACCTGGGTCTCTCGTCGATTCCGCCCCGAGCTTGCGCGCCGTGTGGGACCAGTCGGGGCCGATGGCCCTCCTTTCCGCCGCCAGGGCCACCTTCTCCGTCAGGAGCCCCTTCTTCTCCTCCTCGTCCGTCGCCGCCTCGATGCGTCGCTGGAGCTCGCGCACCCGACGCTCGAGCGAGGCCAGACGGATCCGCCGGACCGAACTCTCGAAGATCTCGGCGGCTCCGGCGAGCTCGCGACGATCCTCGAGCATCTCCTCCATGCGCTGCGCCGCGACCGGCTCCATACCCCCGGGCACGGCCCCGAGACCGGGCTCGTTCAGGATCGCTTCGAAGATGACCCGGTGTGGCGCGTCGGCAAGGTCCTCGGGACCGATGCGTTCACCGGCCCGCTCCACCCACCGCGGATCCTTCAGCAAGAGCAGGAGAAGCGAGCGCTCCGCGCCCATCTTCGGCACGCGCGGGACCACCCGTTTCGGCGCTCCCGGGCTCGGGGAGCTCCGCCGCCTCCGGGATGCCCCGGCGGCGGACCCCCGAGGTGCCCGGGCCAGCTCCTGCTCGAGCGTCTCCCGCCGCACGCCCGTCCGCTCCGCCACCTTCGACACGTAGATGTCTCGCAGCGCCGGGTCGGCGGTGGCCCGCACCGTCGGCAGCAGCCGGTCCACGGCCTGACGCGTCCGCTCGATGTCCCGGAAGTAGTCGTGCTCCTCCAGGATCTGGAGCTTCCGGTCGACCACGTCGACGGCCTGCTCCAGGTAGTGGCGCAGGCCCTGGGCTCCCTCCTTCAGGACCAGCGTGTCCGGGTCCTCGCCCGGAGGGAGCGAAACCACCGCCGGGTGGAGCCCGGCCGCGAGAAGGACGTCGCCGGCCCGGAACGTGGCCCGCAGGCCCGCCGCGTCGGAGTCGAAGAGAAGGAACACACGCGTGGTGTAGCGGGACAGGAGCCGCGCGTGCTCCGCGGTCATGGCCGTCCCGAGTGTCGCCACGACGTTCTCGAATCCTCCTGCTCCGAGGGCCACGAGGTCCATGTATCCCTCGACCACGAGGGCCGCCGACTCGCGCCGGATCGGGTACTTGGCCCAGGACAGCCCGTAGAGTACCTCCCCTTTGTGGTAGACCGGGGTCTCCGGCGAATTCAGGTACTTCGGCCCGCCTTCCGCCTTGCCGAGCACCCGCCCGCCGAACGCCACGACCCGGCCACTCAACCCCTCGATCGGAAAGATGATCCGATCGCGGAAGCGGTCGTACGGCTCCGGCGACCTGTCGCTCGAGGAGAGAAGCCCCCCCTCCAGCAGCAGATCGTCGTCGAAGCCGTGGGTGCCGGCCGCGTCCCGAAGGGCTCTCCATTCGTCGGGCGCGTACCCGAGGCTGAACCGCTCGGCCGTCTCCCGATCGACGCCGCGGGACTCGAGATAGTCCCAGGCGGCGCGCCCCGTCTCCGGGTCCTCCAGACGTCCCCGGAAGAAGTCCCTGGCCCAGGCGTTGAGCTCGTACAGGGGGCGATTGGGGTCCTCCTCGGCCTCCTCGCCCCGCGTGACCTCCCGGATCTCGATCCCCGTCCGGGCGGCCACGTGCCGGACCGCCTCGGGAAAGTCCAGGCCGGCGCGCTTCATGACGAAGCCGAAGACGTCCCCCGACTCGCCGCAGCCGAAGCACTTGAAGAAGCCCTTGTCCGGCACCACGTAGAACGACGGCGTCCGCTCCTCGTGGAAGGGACAGCGGGCCTTGTACTCCTTGCCGGACTTCTTGAGGTCCACGAACTCGCCGACGATCTCGACGATGTCGGCCCGGGCCCGGACCTCCTCCACCTGGTCGTCGGGGATCATGGGCGGACGGACGAAGAAGACGCGGCCGGGCGGGGTCGGCCCCGTGGCCGGGGGTTCGGTCGCCGGGGATCGCCCGGGCCGGGCGAACGACGGAGCCCCGGGCGGGAATCGCCGGTCGCCGGGCACCGTCCGGGGCCGGGCCCTCCCCGGTGGAGCGCGGGAGCCCGGCGGGTGGTCACGGCCGTCGCGCGTCGGGCCGTGGGCCCGCCACCAGCCACCAGACCCCACCCGTTCCGGCGCCGACCGCGCCACCCACCCACCAGGGCAGCAGCGAGCTCACGTCGCCCAGGCGGGAGAGCATCCACGCCAGGACGATCCCCGCGACTGCCCCACCCAGGAGTGCGGCCAGGGCCGAGACCCGGTCCAGCACCACCGCCAGGGCGTACGCGGGCCCCCCGAGGAGGACCGTGGCCGCGACGGCCACGACGAGCCCGTACGTGGCTCCGCCCACGACGAGGACGGGAAGGTCGGCTACGGCCGCGGAGAGGCCATCCGCGACGGCGAGGCGGACCACCGTCGCTACCTCCCACAGCCCGAGCGCCGCGAGAGGCGCGACCGCGAAGGCCCTCAGCTCCCGGCCCGGCGTGTCCGCCGCCAAGGTCCCGGATCGCGTGAGGGTCGAAAGCATGACCTCAATATACCACGCACCCCGAGGGCCGCGAACGAGGTGGCCGAGGCCGCGGGGCTCCCCTCCGGTCCTCAACCGACGCGCGCGACGGTCACCCCGGCGCCCCCCTCGCCCGGGTGGCCCAGCCGGAACTCCTTCACCCGCTTGTCCTTTCGCAGGAGCTCCTGGACCCGGGAGCGAACGGCCCCCGTACCCTTCCCGTGGATGATGGTGATCTCGTGCAGGTTCTGGATGACGGCGCCGTCGAGCGCCCGGCCGAGCTCCAGCTCCACCTCGTCCACACGCAGCCCACGCAGATCGATCTCGTGGCGCGCTTCGGGGACGTCGCCCGTCCAGCCGCCGGCCTCCCCGGGATCGCCGGGGGCGCCACCTGCGGCCGCCGCCGCTCCGGACTGCCTGGCCGGGCCCTCCCCCGGGATCGGCACGAGATCCTCCGCCGGGAGCTCCATCCGCATCCCCCCGAGCTCGACGACGGCCCGGTCGTCCCGAACTTCGACGACACGCCCCTTCCCGCCCCCGCCGGCGAGCCGCACCCGCGTCCCCGGCGACAGCTCGGGGGCTCCCCCGGCCCCGGCCTCCTCGGCGGGCTTCCGCTCGCGCTGCCGACGGGCGGCCTCCTCGACCCGCCTACGAGCCGCCCGGCTCGCCTCTTCGAGCTCCTCGCTCTCCCGCGCCTCCTTCACCTCGCGGATGGCCCTCTCGACCTCCTCCCGCGCCTCCATGAGGAGCTGGCGTGCCTCCTCCCGTGCCCGGCGTTCGGCCGTGCGCTCCCGCTCCCGGACCTCCGCCTCGCGCCGCTCCGCCTCGTGGCGGAGGTGCTCGGCCTCCCTCCGCTCCCGGGCCAGTCGGTCCACGAGGTCGGCGGCCTGCTTCTCCTTCCGCTCGAGCTTCTCGAGCAGATCCTCGACGCTCGCCTCGCCGGCGGCCAGGTGGGAGTCGGCCCGGTCGAGGACGTCCGACGGGAAGCCGAGCCTGCGAGCGATGGCCAGCCCGTAGCTCCGCCCGGGTCGACCCTTCACGAAGCGGTACGTCGGCTCCATCCGATCGGGGTCGAACTGGAGCGACGCGTTCACGACCCCGCTCCCTTCCACGTCGAGCGTCTTGAGGGCGCCGAGGTGCGACGTCACCACGGCCAGCGCCCCGCGCTCGACCAGCTCCTCGAGGATGGCGCGGGCCAGCGCAGCGCCTTCGGCAGGGTCGGTGCCGGTCCCCATCTCGTCGATCAGGACCAGGCTCTCGTGGTCCGCCGCCCCCACGAGCTCCTTCAGGTTCTCGAGGTGCGCCGAGAACGTGGAGAGGCTCTCGGCGATCGATTGCTCGTCCCCGATGTCCGCGAAGATCTCGCCGAAGACCGGGAGCGACGTCCCCTCCCCCACGGGCGGGACGCAGCCGCTCTGGGTGAGCGCCACGATCAAGCCCAGCGACTTCAGGAAGACGCTCTTGCCGCCGGTGTTCGGCCCCGACACGACGATCGCCCGCTCCCCCTCGGCCACCTCGAGGTCGAAGGGCACGACCTCCTCCGGGCCGGCGAGGAGGAGGGGATGTCGACCCCGGACGACGCGGAACGCGCCGGCTCCCGGGCCCAGCAGCTCCGGGACCTCGGCCTCCCAGGACAGGGCGGTCCTGGCCCGGGCGTGGAGGGAGTCGAAGTCCACGAGGGCGTCCTGGGAGCCCACCAGGGCGTCCCGGTCCGGCCGCAGGCGGCCCGTGAGCTCCCGGAGGATCCTCCGAATCTCCCGTGTCTCCTGCCGCTCGAGCTCCCTGAGCTCGTTCATGAGCTGCAGGGCCACGGGAGGTTCGACGAAGAGGGTGGCGCCCGTGGCGGACTCGTCGTGGACGATCCCGCCCACCTCCCCCTTCCCCTCGCGTCGGATGGGAATCACGTACCGACCGTCGCGGATGGTGACGGACGCGTCCGGGACCACGAAGCGCTCCGGCAGCGACGCCACGTAGCTCTCCAGCCGCTGCACGATGTGGCTCCGGGAGCGACGGAGGGCGTTGCGGATGCGCCGGAGCTCCCGGCTGGCCGAGTCGAGGACCTGCCCCTCGCCGTCGACCGTGCGGGCGATCACCTCCTCCGCGTCCTCGTCCCGGTGCAGGAGCTCCCGGACCGTGGAGAGCGCCCGGAACCGCTCGCTCCCGCGTCGATCGATCTCGGTCGCCAGCTCGCGTCCCGAGGCGAGCAGGATGCCCACGCCGTGGAGCTCGCCGGGCTCGAGCACGCTCCCCTCCACGGCCAGGCGGTCGAGAGCGTCCCGGACATCGGGCACGGGGGGGAGCCCCCAGGCTGGCTTCTCGGCCAGGAACTCCATGGTCGCGGCGACCCGCTCGAGTTCGCGCGCGAGGGCGCCCGGATCGTCGAGGGGGCGCCTGGCGAGGACGGCCCGGCGACCCAGGGGACTCGCGGCCCGGCCGGCGACCAGCTCCAGGGCCGCCGGGAACTCCAGGACAGCGAGGGCGTGGGCGTTCAATCCACTACCCCTTCGCCAGCTCCTCCCGCACGATCCGGTTGGCCTCCTTGCCCTCGAACCGGCCTTTCAGCTTCGGCATGATCCGCCCCATCACCGGGCCGATGGAGTCGGCGCCGGCCTCGATGGCCTCCCGCACCATGGCCCGGACCTCGGTCTCGGACAGCTGATCCGGCAGGTAGGCCTGCAGCATCTCGGCCTCTCGCGTCTCCCGGGCGGCCAGCTCGTCGCGGCCCGCCTCGCCCATCTGCTCGGCCGCTTCCCGCCGTTGCTTCACGGCCTTCGCGACGACCTCGACCACGCCCGCGTCGTCCACCGGACCGCCCTCGGCGATCTCCCGGTTCCGGATCTCGGAGAGCGTGGTGGAGAGGAGGAGGGTACGGTCCTTGTCCCGGGCCTTGCGGGCTGCGTTCAGATCGGCCTGGATGCGACTCTTCAGATCACTGCTCACGGGACCTCCAGGATCGGGCTGCCGGGGGCATGAGGTACTCCCCCGGACGGCCCAGGTTCACGCCGCGGCACGACCCGGCCCGGTCCACCATGTCCGCGCCCGGGACACCCGACCACCTTCCCGGTCCCCTCGACCTCCTCCCGCCCGCTCCGGAGCCCCGCCATGGAATCGATCCTCGATCGCGCCGCCCGCGTCCTCGCCGGGCACCCTGCCCCGGCCCTCCACCTGGACGAGCTGCGACGGCTGGTCGGGGGCTCCGGTGTGGGCGTCACCGAGGAGGTGCTGCTGCGGGCTCTGCGCCGTGGCTCGGGTCGCTTCCGCATGGTGGACCCCTGGGTGGGCCCCTGGAGGACCCTCGAGCCGTCCCACCCCACCCGTGGGACCGCAATCGCCCACACCCGGGCGCGGACCGCCCGGGTCGCGCGGGAGGGCGGCGCCCCCCCGGAGGGGACGCCGGGACGCCGGGGGGTCGGAGGGCTGGCGGGCCTGGGACGACCGTGGGTGGTGGCGCGGCCCTCGGCCCAGGGCCGCGGTGGACGCGACGGGCTGCGATGCCTCCGTCAGTCCCTCGCCCACCTCGGGTGGACCGTCGACGACGGCTCCCCGAGCGAGATGGCCCGCTGGTGCGGTCTCCTCCACGAGGAGCGACGCGTGCGTCGGTCGGCTCGGTTCGACGCCGATGCCGAGCGGACGGGCGCCGGACACGGTGCCGATCGGGTCACGGGCGGCGGAAGAGCCCGCTCCGCCACTCCCCGTCCGAGTCCAGGTCGCGGAGCTCCACGCGGTGGGCGCGGGCCAGCTCCAGAAGAGCGGACCACTCGTGGTCGAGGACCCCGCTCAGGATGAGCCACCCCCCTTCCGCCACCCGGGCGGCGAGGCCGGGAACCAGCGGGCGCAGGGCGCCGAACTCGAGGTTCGCGATGACCCCGTCCCACAGGCCCAGGCGGGCCATGCCGTCGGGCCTGACCACGACCTCCTCGACCCGGACGCGGTCCGAAACGCCGTTGGCCTCGACGTTCTCGAGGGCCGGCTCGACGGCCCAGGGATCGGCTTCCAGGCCCGTGACCTCCCCGGCGCCGAGGCGGGCTGCCGCGATGGAGAGGATTCCCGAACCGCACCCCACGTCCAGCACCCTCTGGCCCGGCCGCACGGCGCGCTCGAGGAGGCGCAGGCAGCCCCGCGTGGTCCCGTGCTCGGCGTTCCCGAAGGCCATCCCGGGATCGACCGTGATCACGATGTCGTCGGGTCGCGGATCCACGGGGCACCAGGACGGCGTCACGACCAGACGGTCGGTCAGGCGGCGGGCCCGGAGGCCCCGTTTCCACAGCTCGGCCCAGTCCTCCTGAGCCTGCCACTCGGTCTCGACCTCCACCGATTCCGGCCGGCCGCCGGGCTCGGCCACGGCGTCGGCCAGCTCGCGGCGCGCGCGTTCGAGGAACGCCGGTGGATCGGGAGGCTCCGGCACGTGGGTCACCAACCGTCCGCCCTTCTCCCACACGGCCCGCCCCCCGAGATCGACCAGGGCGTCGGCCAGGAGCGCGGAACGATCGGGATCGTCCGGGCAGGCCACCCGGAGGACGAGCCACCTCTCCGGAGGCCGGTCGGTCATGTCCCGGTGAAGGCCTCCTTCACCCTCGACCAGAATCCACCCTTCCCGCCCCTCCGCTCGATCCTCTCGGGCGCCGCCTCCTCGACCTCCCGCAGACGCCGGAACGCCTCCTCCTGCTCGTGCGTCAACCGCTCCGGCGTCCAGAGGACCACGCGGACGAGGAGATCCCCCCGGCGGCTCCCCTCAAGCTCCGGCAGGCCCTCGCCCCGGAGGCGGAGGAGGGTCCCACTCTGCACTCCCGCCGGAACGGTGAGCACGGCGGTGCCGTCCACCGTCGGAACCTCCACCTCGTCGCCCAGGGCCGCCTGGGCGAACGTGACGGGAAGCTGGTGTACGAGGGTCGCACCGTCCCGGGCGAAGCGCGGATCCTCCTCCACGTCGAGAAGCACCACCACGTCGCCCCGGGGTCCCCCCCGGGGCCCGACGCTGCCGCGCCCGCGGAGGGTGATGTAGTTCTCCGACGAGACCCCCGGCGGGATCTCGACCTCGATCTCACGCTCGGAGCGGACCCGGCCGTCTCCGTGGCACCGCGAGCAGGGGTCGTCGATGATCCGACCCTCGCCGCGGCAGCGGCGACAGGGCTGCACGCTGACGAGCTGACCCAGCATGGAGCGCTGCACGACGCGCTCCTGCCCGGATCCGCCGCAATTCGGGCAGGGCGGAGCCTCCCGCCCGCCCTCGGCACCGGTGCCGTCGCAGAGATCGCAGGGATCGAGGAGGCTCAAGGCCACCTTCTTCGTGACGCCGCGGGCGACCTCCCGGAGGGTCAGATCGACCTGGACCTTGATGGTCTGGCCCCGCTCGGGGCCGCGCCTCCGCGCCCCCCGCCGTCCGCCGAAGACGTCGCCGAAGCCTCCGAAGCCTCCGAAATCCCGCATGAAGATCTCGATGGCGTCGGCGAAGTCGAACCCGGCGCCCGCGCCGAACCCGCCGCGAGCGCCCTTCAGACCCTGTTGGCCGTATCGGTCGTAGAGCGCCCGCTTCTCGTCGTCCCGGAGGACCTCGTACGCCTCGGTGATCTCCTTGAAGCGCTCCTCCGCCTCCTTCGAGCCGTCGTTGCGGTCGGGGTGATGCTCCAGGGCGAGCTTCCGGTACGCCTTCTTGATGTCATCGGCGGAGGCGTCCCGGGGCACACCCAGGAGCTCGTAGTAGTCGTGACTCGCCAAATCTCAGGTCCTGCCGGGGGTGGGTTGGATGGTTCGCGCCGGGGAGGGCCGTGGTGCTCCGGTGGAGGTTCTCAGCTCGACCTCAGAACCTTGCTCACCAGGCGGGACGTGTAGTCCACGATGGCGATGACCTTCTCGTAGGGCATACGCGTGGGGCCGATCACCCCGATCACGCCCTGGAGGTCCCCGACTCGATACTCCGAGGTGACCAGCGTGAACTCGCTCAGCTCCTCGGACTCGTTCTCCGTCCCGATGGTGATCTTCAGACCGCCGCCGTGTTCTCGGCTACCCAGCACCGCCAGCAGGAGGTCCCGACGCTCCGTGAGCTCGAGGAGGCTCTTGAGCCGGTCGCCGGTGGTGAACTCGGGCTGGGCCGCGAGCACGCTCGTGTTTCCCAGGTGGATGTCGGTGTGGGCGAGCGTGCTCCAGTCGAAGAGCTCCGCCCCCGACTGCATGAAGATGTTCAGGAACTCCTCCGCCGCGCGGTCGCCGACGGGGGCGTCCCGCAACCGGGAGGTGAGGGTACCCCGGATCTCGTGGAGGCTGAGGCCCGCCAACCGCTCGTTCAGGATGACGGTCAGCGTGACCAGGGTGTCGGACGGGACCTCGCCCGGGAGGTCCACGTACACCGTCCGCACCAGCCCGCCGCGGATGGTCGCCACCATGAGCACCTTGTCGGTGCTCACCTGGACCAGCTCGATCTTCTCCAGGGCCGCGTCCTGGAGGCGCGGCGCGACGGCCACGCCGAGCTCGGTCGAGATGACGCTCAGGGCGCGCGTGGCCTGACGTACGAGCCGCTCGGCCGCGGTCGAGCCCGCCTGCTCGAGCTGCTCCTCGAGAGCGACCCGCTCCGCGGCGCCCAACGGCTCCGGTCGGATGATCCGATCGACGAAGAAACGGTAGGCGTGGTCGGTGGGGACGCGACCGGCCGAGGCGTGGGGGTGGAACAGGTAGCCCTTGTCCTCGAGGTCGCTCATCGTGTTGCGTACCGTCGCCGGCGAGACGCCGAGACCCTGTCGGGAGACGGTCCGGCTACCGGCGGGCTCCGCCGTGGCGACGTAGATGCGCACGACGGCCTCGAGGACCCGTCGCTCGCGATCGGTGAGGTCCTCTCCGAGGAGGAAGGTCGGTGGTTCCTTCTCGTCCATTGTGGTCCCGGGGACGTGGGCGCTGCCTACGCCGCGAACATCGACGGGCGGCTCCTCGCCCGTCAAGCGACCGGTCCCGTGGCCTCCACGGGGCGGGTCGCCTCGAGCGCGTCGTCGAGCTCCACCACGAGCCGATCCATCACCAGCCACCCCTCCGCCGTCAGGCGCACGACATCCTCCGCGACTTCGGCGAGACCCGCCCGCGCCCAGCTCCGGAGGAGCCCCTCCACGGATCCCCCTGCCCCGCCCGTCGCCAGCCCGCGGCGTGTCCGGAGACCCAACCAGAGACGCTCGAGCCGCTCCGCCGCGGCGTCGAGGATCTCGCTCCCCGCGACCGGCGGTCGGGCCCGTTCGACCTCCTCTCTGTATGCGTCCCAGGAGGCCAGGTTCCAGCGTCGGAGCGGGTGACGGTAGCTGTGCGCGCTGTTGCCGAGGCCCACGTACGCGCCGCCGTCCCAGTACACGCGGTTGTGGGCCGATTCGGAGCCGGGCCGGGCGAGGTTGGACACCTCGTAGTGCACGTACCCACCGGCGCTCAGCCGCTCGGCCGCTTCCAGGTACGCCTCGCGGTACCTCGCCTCGTCGGCCACGCGCTCGCGGCCGGCGGCCACCGATCGCCCCAGGGGCGTGCCCTCCTCCACCGTCAGCCCGTACAGGCTGACGTGGGTGACGTCGAGATCCAGGACCCGCTCGAGGTCGGCGGACCAGTCGCGTCCCAGGCGCGCGGGCAGGCCGAAGATGAGATCCACCCCGATCTCGCCGAAGCCCGCCCGGCGGGCGGTCTCGACGGCGTCGAGGGCCCCCTCGGGACCGTGGAGGCGGCCCATCCAGCGGAGGGCGCTCTCCTGGAAGCTCTGCACCCCCAGGCTGATCCGTCCGACGCCGGCCCTCCGCCACGCCTCGGCCACCCGGGGCGTGAAGCTCTCGGGGTTCGCTTCGGCCGTCCACTCGAGGCCCCCACCCTCCAGGCGCCGGCGTCCCAGCGCCCGGGCCAGCCCCTCCATCGCCTCCGGTCCCAGGAGGGAGGGCGTCCCCCCACCCACGTACAGCGTCCGCAGCCGGTCGGCGAGGCGGAACGTCCCTTCTCGCTCCAGGGCCCGGAGCTCCTCCTCGAGGGCCCGGATCCAACCGGAAAGGTCTCCCCCCCGACGGACCTGGACGGCGAAGTCGCAGTAGAAGCAGCGCCGCGCGCAGAAGGGCGCGTGCACGTACACGGAGGCCACCTCGCCCTCGTGCGGGGGGCGGGGGGCGAGGTCGAGGGGGACGCCCCCGCGATCGCTCACGGACCCGCCCGACGGCGGAAACGTCCTCCGGCCTCGCGCACGACGCGCCCGGCCATCTCGAGCTCGGAGAGCGCCACGAGCACGCGTCCCGCCGGCATCCCGGCGGCGGCCGCCACCTCGTCCGCCGTGCGGGGGACGTCCGAGAGCGCCCGCCATACGCGCCCGGGATCGCCGGGTGGCCCGGGATCCGGTCGGGACGTCCCCTCGAGGGGCAGTCGAATCTCGCCGATGAGGCCCAGCGCGTCCGACGGCTCGAGCACGGCGTGGGCGCCGTCCCGGATCAGCCGGTTCGTCCCCGCGCTTCCCGGAGCGTAGATCGAGCCCGGAACGGCCCCGACCGGGAGCCCGAGGTCGAGGGCGTGGCCGACGGTGATGAGGGCCCCGCTCCGCAGCGCGGCTTCCACCACCACGACCCCCCCGGAGAGGGCCGCGAGGATCCGGTTCCTCCGGGGGAAGTGGTGCGCCCGGGCGGGCTCGCCGGGCAGGAACTCGGTCACCAGCAGCCCCTCGTCCGCGATCCGCGTGAACAGGCCACGGTTGGACGGAGGATGGGGGACGTCGGGACCGGCGCCGAGCACGGCGATGGTGTCCCCCCCCGCGGCCAACGCGCCCCGGTGGGCGGCCGCGTCGATCCCCAGGGCCAGCCCGCTCACGGTGACCACGCCCGCCCCGGCGAGCGCGCCCGCGATCTCCTCCGCGGTGCGCCTCCCCGCCGCGGTCGACCGACGACTCCCCACGATGGCCACGGCCCGCCGTTGCAGCAGCTCCGGTCGTCCCCGCAGCAGGACGACCGCCGGCGGGTCGGCCAGGGCTTCGAGGGCCCGGGGATAGCCCGGCCCGCCGCCGACGCACACCTGAACGCCGTCGCGCCGACACCGCTCGAGTCCGCGCTCCACCCGTCCATGGAGGGCCGGGTCGTCCCGGCTCCGCGCCGCCCGGGGGCCGGCGAGGTCCGCGAAGGCCGAGCGGCCCGCGGTCAGGGCCGCGCGACCCGAGCCGAAGGTGCGTACCAGTCAGATCGGAAGAGCGTCG
>JASFUL010000054.1:0-17257 GCA_050050315.1 Gemmatimonadota bacterium | reverse complement strand
CGGTGGTGCTCGGCGTCCGCCTCGTCGGGGTCGAACGGATCCGGGAGCGCGTCGGCGAGCGGTGGAACGACACGCAACGCCGGGAGCACGTCCCCCGCCGGGCCGTGGAGGTAGAGCGCCGACAGCAGCCGCCAGCCGCGGGCCCGGACGGCCGGGGACGCGGCTCCGGTCATCCGGACGTGGGGCCGTCCCCCGCCGCGCCGGGCGTCTCCGGGCCCCCGCGAGCCGGCAGCACCCACGCGTCGCCCGTGGGGGCCAGAGGGCGCTTCAACCAGCGCGGACGGCGCGTCCCGTCGGGGCTGTGGCCCACGGCGGGCCGCGCGAGGGCCCGCCAGCGACGGAACACCTCCTTCGACCTCTCGACGTCGACGTGGACGTCACCGTGGCGCTCCCCGGGCCGGGCGCGCCGAACGCCCAGCGCCTTCTGATGCCAGCAGTGGCCCCCGGATACGGGATCCGGGTGGACCCCGTGGGTGAGGTTCTGGTGGACGCCCACGTCCCGCCACCAGACCCGGGCGGTGTCCGGATCGAACGACTCGTACGGTCCGGCGCCGTGGACGACCCGGAGACCGTGGCTCCCCTCGCCCT
The DNA here is from genome assembly GCA_050050315.1 of Gemmatimonadota bacterium. Lineage (GTDB taxonomy): Bacteria > Gemmatimonadota > Gemmatimonadetes > Longimicrobiales > Gaopeijiaceae > JASFUL01. The sequence goes on along the minus strand of JASFUL010000054.1, from coordinate 16,669 downwards.
CCTCCAGCTCCACCAGGCTGGACGACATGGCGTTGACGCCCCGGTCCTCCTCCAGCCTCCAGCGTCCCAGGTGATGGCTCATCGCGACGATCCCGGGCATGATGCCCTCGGTGAGCCACACACGATCGACGAACCAGCCGATCTCGGTGTCCACCCGCACGAGGTCGCCCGTGTCGACGCCGATCCGGCCTCCGTCCTCCGGGTTCAGCCAGACGGGGTTCCTGTGGCTGATCTCGTACAGCCACTTGGCGTTGGCGCTACGCGTATGGACCAGCGTCGGCAGGCGGAAGTTGGGCAGCAGGAGCATCTCGCCCGCCTCGTGGTCGATGGCGTCCGGGTGCACGTGGCTGCGAAGCACCCAGGGGACAACGTACTCCAGCTCGCGCCACCCCCAGGCGCGGAGCGTGGGGCTGAAGAACTCGAGCCTCCCGCTGGGGGTGGCGAAGGCGTCCCGGTCCATGGGGCCGGCCGCTCCGTAGCTCTCGCGCTCCACCTCGAACGCACCGTACTTCCGCATGTACTCGAGCGGGCTCATCCCCTCGGCCCGCGCCGCCTCGGGGAGGCCCGGCACCGAGTTCTCGAAGATCCAGCGGTAGTGCTCCTCGACGGTGACCACCTCTCCCGGCCGGTAGGGGCTCTCGAAGTGCTCCCGCACGCCGAGGGATCCGTCCGGGTCCATGCGCACCGAGAGGTCGATCCAGAACTCGGCCTCCTCCCACACCTCCCCCGGGTTCGCCTCCCACGTGCGGGCGACGGTGCGTCCCGCACGCTCCATGGCCACCCGCTGGACCGGCTGCCGGAAGGCGATCCACTGGCCCGCGTGGGTCTCCTGGCTCATCAGGTCGTGCCGCTCTCCCGCGTGCCCCATGGGCAGGACGTAGTCGGCGAACCAGGCCGACTCGTTCCATGTGGGGGTCAGGGCGACGTGGCAGCGGATCCGGCTCTCGTCCCGGAGCGTGCGGAGCCAGGCGAAGCCGTCCGGATTGATCCACAGGGGGTTGTAGACCCTCGTGAAGTACACGTCGACCTCGCCCCGTCCCTCCTCGAGCATGTGGGGCAGCAGAAAGGACATCTCGTAGTGGGAAAGGGGCCACTCCCCCGGGAAGTGGAGGTCGTTCCACACCGGCGGAGGCGGAGGCGTGTCGAAGGGCTCGGGGACGAACTTGTTCCACGCCGCGAGGTTCGTCCCGCCCTCGTTCCCGATCCCGCCGGTCAGGACGTTGAGGAAGAAGAGGCAGCGCGAGACCTGCCAGCCTCCCAGGTTGCCTGCCGCCGCGCTCCTCCAGATGTGGGTCGCCAGGCGCCCGTCGCACCCGGCGATCAACTCGGCCGCCTCCCGGATCCGCTCCACCGGCACCCGGGCTTCCCGGGCGGCGCGCTCCTCCGTGAAGTCCCGGTAGAGCCGCTTCAGCAGCCGGTCGAAGTCGTCGAAGGAGGGCCGCTCGTCCGCGATCTCGAAGTGGATCTCCGGTTGACCCCCGGAAGCGAAATGCTCGAGGGTCTCTTCCCAGTTCACCCAGCGGCGCACGAACTCCCGGTCGTAGAGGTCGTTCTGGATCAGGTGGTTCGCCCAGGCAAGCAGGACCGTGGCCTCGCTGCCGGGCCAGGTCGGGAGCCACACGTCGCTCTTGGCGGCCGTGTTGGAGAGGCGGGGGTCGAGGGTGAGGAGCTTCGCGCCCTTCTCCAGCCCCTCCATGATCCGCTGGGCGTGGGGGTTGAAGTAGTGGCCCGTCTCGAGGTGGGACGAGAGGAGGAGGATGACCCGGGCGTGGGCATGGTCCGGGCTCGCCCGGTCGTGGCCGCTCCAGAAGGAGTACCCCGCCCGTGCCCCGGACGAGCAGACGTTGGTGTGGGAGTTGTGACCGTCGACGCCCCACGCCTGGATGCACCGGTTGGTGTACCCGTCCTCTCCCGAGCGACCCACGTGGTACATGATGCCGTCCCGCCGCTTCTCCCGGCTCTCCCGCATCCGGGTGGCGATCTCGTCGAGGGCCTGGTCCCACGAGATCCGCTTCCACTTCCCTTCCCCGCGCTCGCCGACCCTCTTCAGCGGGTGGAGGATCCGCTCCGGATCGTACGTCTGGTTGAGCGTCGCCGGGCCCTTGGCACAGTTCCGCCCCCGGCTTCCGGGATGGACCGGATTCCCCTCGAACTTCCGGATCGCGAGGGTCTCCCGGTCCACGTAGGCGAGCAGACCACATCCGGCCTCGCAGTTGAAGCACACCGTGGGCACGAGCGTGTACCGCCTCGCCACCCGCCGTGGCCATTCCCTGCCGTCCCATTCCACCCAGTCGTCCCACTCCTCGGTGGGGGGGTACTGGCTCATCCGGCCGTCGGGATGGCGCACCTCCGTCAAATCGACCTTCTTCGGCTCACGGTCGGTCTCGGCGTAGGCGGGCAGCCCGAACTCGCCTTCGGCGGGAGGCGTGCGCTCCGGCTCGGGAAAGGCCTTTCCGGTCAGGGACCGGAAGAAGTGACCGAGGAGGGAGTCGGAACGGGCGGGCATGTGGATCCAGTCCGAAGGGCGCGGGGAGGGGTGACGGTCCCGGGCTCGGCCAAGGTGGACGGGCCGGGGAGGCCCGGCAAGGGAACGGCCCGCTCCCGGGCCGTTCCCGACCCCACCCACGCCGCCCTCGCGCTCCGGCGGGGACCGGGCCCATCTTGGGGGCGGCTCGCGCCCGCAGGGGCGGGCCCGGAGCCCGAGACGAACCCCCGCAAGGACCGCGCTGGCGTGCCCCGACGCCCGATTAGGAAGCCCCTGGACGAGGAGATCGACGTCTTCGGGCTCACGCACCCTGGCAAGAGGCGCCCCTCGAACCAGGACCATTTCCTCGTGTGCTCCCTGCGGAAGCAGATGGACGTGCACCTGGCGAGCCTGGAGACGACGGAGCGGCTGCTCGCCGGCCAGACGGAGCGCCTGGCCCTCCTCGCGATGGTCGCGGACGGGGTCGGAGGGTCCCACGCGGGCGGGGAGGCGAGCCGTCTCGCCGTCGAGGCGGTGACGCGCTACGTGAGCGAGAGCATCCACGTCTACTACACGTCGGATCCCGCCGACGACCGCGAGTTCGTCCAGACCCTCCGGGACGCCGCCCTCCGCTCCCACGCCGACCTCCGGCAGGCCCGCGAGCGGACCGGCATGGGCTCCATGGCCACGACGCTCACGCTCTGGATCGGCGTGTGGCCCAGGGCCTACGTGCTCCAGGTGGGAGACAGCCGCTACTACCTGCTCCGGGGAGAGGAGCTGGTCCAGGTGTCCAAGGACCAGACGGTGGCGCAGGCGCTGGTCGACGAGGGAGCGCTGTCGTCCACGGCCGCGCATCGGATGCCCTGGGCCGATGTCCTCTCCAGCTCCCTGGGGGGCTCGGAGTCCACGCCGGTGGTCACGTCGGTCGGCCAGGGCTGGGGCTACGTCCACCTGCTGTGCACCGACGGGCTGACGAAGCACGTCTCCAACGAGCGCATCCGCGAGCGGCTCCTCGGGATGCGCTCCGCCGAGCAGGTCTGTCGCGACCTCCTCGAGGACGCTCTCGAAGGCGGCGGCACGGATAACATCACGCTGATCGTGGGACGGGCGGTGGCGCGCCAGGCACGCTGAGCGCATCGGCGGCGCGCCGTCCCCTTCCTCTCCTCGACCCGAAACGGAGGTGACGATGGTCCCGGTGCTGCAGCTCTGGCTCCCGATCCTGCTCTCGACGGTGCTCGTCTTCCTCGTGAGCTACGTCTTCCACGTCGTCCTGCCGCATCACAAGGGCGATCACGACGACCTTCCCGACGAGGACGCCGTCCGTCACGCCCTCCAGGGCGTCGACCTCCCACCCGGGGACTACGTGATCCCCAAGGCCCGCAGCGCGGCGGACATGCAGGACCCGGCCTTCCAGAAGAAGATGGAGGAGGGACCCGTGGCCTTCCTCTCCGCGCTCCCGCCGGGACCCGTGCGGATGGGCGGCCAGATGGCCCAGTGGTTCGTCTTCTCGCTCTTCGTGGGGATCTTCGCCGCGTACGTGGCCGGCCGGTCGGTCGGGCCCGGGGGGGAGTACCTGTCGGTCTTCCGCTTCGCCGGGGTCACGGCGTTCGTGGCGTACTCGCTCGCCCTCTGGCAGCTCCCGATCTTCTACGGGCGCAAGTGGAGGTGGGCCGCCACCTTCACCTTCGACGGGCTGATCTACGGCCTGCTGACCGCCGGCGTCTTCGGCTGGCTCTGGCCCGGCTGAGCCCTTCCGTCCCGGGGGGCCCCTCAGCTGTTCGGGATGTCCTGGGGCGCCATGACGAACGCGTGCTCCCAGGCGTACTGGCCCACGATCGCCATCACGCCCGCCAGGGCCGTGGCCCACGGCGCGCCCTCCAGCAGCAGAGCGAGCGGCGCGGCGTGGCCCACGGCCATCGAGCCTCCCCAGAACCAGACCCCGTAGCGCCCTCTCGTGATGGCGCGGGCCGCCCGGGCGGCGTCGTCCGAGGCGTGGGACATCCCGAGCTCACCCATGACGACCACCAGCAGGTCCGCGACGAGCGCGACCACGAAGGCGCCGGTGGCGAGGCGCATGAGCTCCGGCGAGGGCTCCAGGAACGGCGCGACCACGAGGAAGGTCGCGGCCCCCGACAGGGCGGACTGGACGAGCAGGTGGCCGGGCAGGAGGGTGCTCTGCCACAGGTCCCGCCCCACGGCCTGGCCGAACAGGAAGGCGCTGTAGAACGCCACCGCGGCCGCGGTGGGCGCGCCCACCAGGAACGCCCACCAGCGCACCGACGTCGCGACACCGACCTCCCACCATCCGACCGCGGCCCCGGCCTCCACGATCCACCAGCCCGCGGTGACGAGCGTGAAGAGGACGAGGAGGTAGCCGCCGCGGGTCAGCCAGCTCCGCCACTGCGGTCGGGTCAGGATGCGGAGGAAGCGTTCCGGGCGCTCGAGGTCGAGGATCAGCAGGGCGGTGGTCGCGCCGGTGAACGCGAGGGAGAGGATCCCGACGGTCAGGTACTCGGCCGTCTGGAAGGGAAAGAGGCCCAGGAGGTGCCCCAGGGCCAGGAGCAGGAACAGCCCGGCGCCGATCCCCTTGGTGACGAGGTACGCCGGGACCGGCCAGTGCCAGGGCACCCGGTGCTGGGCGTTGTAGACGCCGCGGACCATCCCGTCGGCCATCCGTCCCCCGCCGATCACGATGGGGCCGGGCTCCCACGGGGCATCGGCCCGGGACCCCCTCGCCCACCCTTCCGCATCCCCCTCCCCCGTGGCGCGCCCGTCCGCTCCGCCCGGGCGCGCCCCCGGACCTCCGTGGGCCGGGACGACGTCGGCCCACGCGAAGCTCTCCGGCCAGCGGTCGACGGCGGTGGCCACGAGGGCCGCCTGGTCGCCGTCCACGTAGAAGAGCTTGGGGCGCGTCCCCTGCTCGGGCTTCCGCACCGTGACGTCGTGGGCCGCGAGCTGCCGGCTGATCTCGCTCCGGGGGTCGTCGAGGTCTCCGGCCACGATCGCGTGCTCGGGACACACGACGACGCACGCCGGCTCCAGCCCGAGGTCCGTACGGTGGGCGCAGAAGTGGCACTTGGCGGCGGTTCCCGACGCGGGGTCGATGTGGATGGCGTCGTAGGGACACGCCTGCAGGCACGCCCTGCAGCCGATGCACCGATCCCCGTCGAACTCGACGATGCCGTCCTCGCGCCGGTACATCGCGGTCACCGGACAGATCTCGACGCAGGGCGGCTCGGCGCAGTGGTTGCAGCGCGTGACCTGGAAGGTCCGGCGGACGTCCGGGTGCCGTCCCTTCTCGACGCTCTTGACCCAGGTGCGATCGACGCCGAGGGGGACGTCGTTCTCGCTCTTGCACGCCGTCGTGCAGGCGTGGCACCCGATGCACCGGTCGTTGCGGATGAGGAAGCCGAGATTCATGGCCGGTGACAATAGCGGGGCGCCGCCGGCCGCGACACCGAAGCCCGGCCGGGTGGCCCGCCGGGCGGAGCGACCTGCTAGACGTCCTCCTCGACCCGGTGCCCCAGGTCGCGGATGGCATCCATCAGCTCGTCCACGTGGTCGCGTCCCCGGGTCTCGAGGTGCATGACGATCTCCACGTCCCCCACGGAGATGTCCGCGAAGCCCCGTCGGTGCCGGATCTCGAGGACGTTCGCTCCGAGGTTCGCCACGGTCCTCGTCAGCGCGGCCAGAGAGCCGGGCCGGTCGGTGACCTTCACGGCGAGACGCGCGATCCGACCGTCGGCCACGAGCCCCCGCTCGATGATGCGCGAGACGATGTTCACGTCGATGTTGCCCCCCGAGAGCACGACCACGACGGTCTGTCCGTCGCCCACGGGGATCGCGCCGCTCACCAGCGCGGCGAGCCCCACCGCCCCCGCCCCATCCGCGACCGTCTTCTTGCGCTCGAGCAGCAGGAGGATGGCGCTCGCGATGTCCTCCTCGGCGACCGTGACCAGGTCGTCGACCCACCGCTCCATGAGCGCGAAGGTGAGGTCCCCCACCTGCTTCGTCGCGATCCCGTCGGCGATCGTGTCGGCGCTCCGGATCTTGACGATCCGTCCCGCATCACGCGACGCCGACGCCGACGGAGCCGCCTCCGTCTCCACCCCGACCACGCGGACGTCGGGCCGCCGACTCTTGAGGGCGATGGCGGTCCCGGAGACGAGACCGCCTCCCCCGACGGGCACGACGACCAGGTCCGCGTGGGGCACCTGCTCGGCGATCTCCAGGCCGACCGTACCCTGGCCGGCGACCACCCGAGGGTCGTCGAAGGGGTGGATCATCACCAGGCCCTCCTCGTCGACGAGCCGACGGGCCTCGACCGCCGCGTCGTCCAGGATCGACCCACGCTGGACCACCCGCGCCCCGTACCGCCGCGTGTTGGCGACCTTGATGAGCGGCGCCGTCTCGGGCATGACGACGGTGGCAGGGATCCCCAGGCGCGCGGCGTGCCACGCCACCGCCTGGGCGTGATTGCCCGCGCTGGCGGTGACCACGCCCCGGCGGCGTTCCTCGTCGTCGAGGTGGAGCAGCCGGTTCAGGGAGCCGCGGTCCTTGAAGGAGCCGGTGCGCTGGAGGTTCTCGAGCTTGAAGAGCAGCCGCCCGGGAACGAGATCGGAGAAGGAAGGGGCGCGGGTGGAGGGCGTGTGGACGATGTCCGCGTCGATGCGCTCGCGCGCCGCGAGGATGTCGTCGAGGCCGACCGAGCCCGCCGGGTCCGCCAACTCAGCCCTCGTCGGCCGGACCGAGGCGCCCGTGCTCCACCGGCTGAGCCCCCCGTGAGCGGTGGACGTGCCGGATGAGCCACGCCCCGTCGGACCGCTCGAGCACGAACGTCTCGACCGCCGTCCACGGGACGCTCTCCCCGGCCACCGTGGCCCGGTGTCGGTCCACCAGCAGCGCGGCGTCCCGCCACGCGACGAAGTCGGTGGACACCCGCTCCCACCCGAGCCCCGCGCGGCTCCCCAGGAAGGGCGAGGGCAGACGCTCGCCCCCTCCCGGTCCGAGACGCCATTCCACGCCCTCCTCCTGGTCGACGACCGTGGCGCCCTGGACGGACAGGCTGGCGACCCGGGAGCCGTCTCCCACCCGGAGCGCCTCGTGGAAGGCTCGGACCACGGCCCGGACGGAGTCCTGGACCGATTCCGCCGTGACCCGGATCGTCGTATCCGGCACCGCCACGTCGTCGCCGTTCTCCGGGGCCGGGCGGCGCTCGAACCGGCACCCCGACCCGCAGAGGACCGCGAGGGTCAGGACGGCCGCGGCGGACAGCCTGGGCGCCCGGCGCACCTCACCCGTCCTTCCGGTGCACCGCGACCCGGAGGGGAGGCTCGACGTGGACGTGGAAGTAGAGGCGGTTCTCGCCCTCGACGACGACGTTCTTCTGGGTCTGGCGGGTCCGGGGCCAGTCACGGCCCGCCTCGCTCTCGATCACGACGAGCTCTCCCTCGCCGAGCCCCGAGACGATCGCCTCGAGCTGGGCGAGGAGGTCGTCGAGCATGGTCTGCTCGACCTCTCCGTGCACGTCCCCTTCGGCCCGTGCGGAGAGCTCGTGGGCGTCGATCCTCTCCCACGCCTCGAGCTCCTCGGCGTGGATGGTCTCCTTCCGGTTCCTGCGGAAGGAGACCTCGCTCATCGCGTTCGAGTCGAAGTTCGCCTCGACGCTGTGGTACGCGTCCCCGTAGCGCTTGAAGATCATCGGTTGAACGGTCTCCCGTGGCGTGCCGGGTCAGGAGCCCGGGTTGAGCAGCGCCTCCAGCTCCTCGGGGCTGAGGTCGTCCACCTTCTTGGACCCGAACCCCATGGCCGCGCGTGAATGTCGGCCACGGATGGAGGTCCGGCTCTGGTCGGGCTGGGGCGTGCCGGCGTAGTCGAAGTCCTCGAGATGGATCCGCTCGATCCTGCGTCCCAGGTGGTGCTCGAGGGTCTTGAGGGCGCCGAGGTCCGCGGCCGTCACGAATGTGACCGCCGAGCCGGTGGCGCCGGCGCGCCCCGTCCTGCCGATCCGATGGACGTAGTCCTCGGGGTCCTGCGGCACGTCGTAGTTCACCACGTGGCTGATGCCCTCGACGTCCAGCCCTCGCTGGGCGATGTCCGTGGCGACCAGGACGCGCACCCGACCCTCGGCGAAGCGGTCCAGCGCCCGGGTGCGGTGCTTCATGTGGCGGTCCGAGTGCATCACGTCGGTGCGGATGCCCTGCCGCTCGAGCCTCGACTCGAGGACGTCCGCCCCGGCCTTGGTCCGGGTGAAGACCAGCACCTGGTCCCAGTCGGGCTGATCCAGCAGGTGCAGCAGCAGGTCCGGCTTCTTCTCCGGCTTCACGGAGTACACCACCTCGTCGATCCCGGCCGCCACGGTCCCCGACGGGGTGGCCTCGACCCACACGGCCTCGTCGCTGATGCGCAGCGCGAGGTCGTGGACCCCGTGGGGCATGGTCGCGCTGAACAGCATGGTCTGCCGCTTCCGCGGCACCCCCTGCATGACCTCCTCGATCTGGGGGCGGAACCCCATGTCGAGCATCCGGTCCGCCTCGTCGAGGATGAAGAACCGGACGCCGGAGAGGTCGGCGTTGCCCCGCTTCATCTGGTCGATGAAGCGCCCGGGCGTGGCGGCGATGACCTCGAAGCCCTCGGCCAGCGCCTTGTTCTGATGCTCGTACCCGACGCCGCCGTAGATCGCCTCCACCCGGACGGCGGTCCCCTTGGCCAGGGCGACGGTGTCCTCGGCGACCTGCTGGGCCAGCTCCCGGGTCGGGCACAGCACGAGCGCCTGGAGGCCGTGGCCGGCTTCCAGTCGCTCCAGGACCGGGATCATGAAGGCGCCGGTCTTTCCGGTTCCCGTCTGCGCGATGCCCACCACGTCGCGCCCCTCCATGCCCGGGGGGATCCCCTTGCACTGGATGGGGGTCGGCGTGACCCAGCCGAGGGCCTCGACGGCGGCGAGGCGGTCCTCGGACAGGCCGAGCTCTTCGAAGGTGCAGGGGGGGTCGTCGACTTCGGACACGTATGGCTCCATCTCGCGGGATCGGGCTCGCCCAATCGGCGTACTTCCCGGGAATTCCGGCACGATCTACCCGACTGGCTCGGGCGAGGTCCCCGGCGGCGGGAGCGCGCACCCTGGGCGCCGACCCGGGTACACGGGCTCGCACGCGCCCGATGGCGACCACCCCACTCCGCCCGCCCACGTCATGACCCGAGCCGGCACCTCCGTCCTCTTCGTCTGCCTCGGCAACATCTGTCGATCCCCCCTCGCCGAAGGCGTCATGCGTCACCTGGTCCGGGCGCGCGGGATCGAGGCCCGCTACCGGATCGACTCGGCGGGCACCGGCGCCTGGCACGTCGGTGAGCCCCCCGACGGCCGCTCGGTGGACGTGGCCAGCCGCAACGGCATCCAGCTCGAGGGGCACTCCCGCCAGGTGGAGTCGTCGGACCTCCACGACTTCGACTGGGTCGTGGCCATGGACCGCTCCAACCTCGAACGCCTCGAGGAGATGAAGGACTGGGGGGGAGGCGACGCCCGGCTCACGCTGCTGCGCGAATTCGACCCGGATCCCGGGGATCGCGAGGTCCCCGATCCGTACTACGGGGGCCCCGGGGGCTTCGACCACGTCTACCGCCTGGTCCACCGCTCCCTGGAGGCGTTTCTGGACCACCTCGAGGACGGGCGATGACGCGCATCCCGGACCGCGTGCGCCGGGGAGTGGAGCGTGCGTTGGCCGGGAGCGAGGGCGGCTCCGACGGTGTGGAGGCCGCTCACGACATCGGCGGCGGATGCATCAACCTCGCGGCCCGGGTGGTCACGGCGTCCGGCGGGAGCTACTTCCTCAAGTGGAACGCGGACGCTCCGGCCCGGATGTTCCCGGCGGAGTCCGAGGGGCTTCGCGCCCTCGCCGCGCCGGGGGTCCTGAGGGTCCCGGAGGTGGTGGGGCTGGGCGGCAGCGGCGAGGCCGGTGACCCCTCGTGGCTCCTCCTGGAGTACGTGCGCGGCGGAAGCCCCGGACCCGACTACGGCGAGCGTCTGGGTCGGGGACTCGCCGTGCTCCATCGGGAGGGCGCGGGGGCCGCCGCCGCCGAGGGCGTGCCGGGGAGCGAGGACCCCGAGTCGTGGGGATGGGGAGCGGACAACCTCATCGGCTCGCTACCCCAGGCCAACGAGCCCGCCTCCTCCTGGGCCGACTTCTGGAGGGAGCGGCGGATCCTGCCGCAGCTTCGCATGGCTCGCGACCGGGGGTTCCTGGGGGAGGAGGGAGCCCGGATCCTAGACGAGGTCGTCGAGCGTATGGGCGGCGCGCTGGCGCCGCCGGCCGGGGAGGACGGACCGACCCTCGTCCACGGCGATCTGTGGGGTGGGAACGTCTTCGCCGACGACGGGGGGCGCCCGGTCCTGATCGACCCGGCCGTGTACCGTGGCCACCGGGAGGTCGACCTGGCGATGAGCGAGCTCTTCGGGGGCTTTCCCGCCCGGTTCCGGGAGGCGTACCGCGAGGCGTGGCCCCTCTCCGACGGGTACTCCGCCGTCCGCCGGCCCCTCTACCAGCTCTACTACCTGCTCGTCCACGTGAACCTGTTCGGCTCCAGCTACGTGGGGCGGACGCTGGACGCGGCCCGGAGCGCCCGGGCGGGCCTCTGAGGGCGGGGGCGGGCTCCCGCGGCCCTACCGCCGGACCGCGACGGCGACCCCGTCGCCCGTGGGGACGATGGTGGCCGTGAAGTGGGCGTCCTCGGCCAGCGCCCGGTTGAAGGCCCGGACCCCGCGGGCGGAGGCGTCGGACGCGGCGTCCGCGTCGAGCTCGCCCAGGACCCGTCCCTTCCAGAACGCGTTGTCGGCGACCAGGATCCCGCCGGTTCGCAGGAGCCGGCGCGCCTCGGCCAGGTAGGAGGGGTAGCCCTCCTTGTCCGCGTCCAGGAAGACGAGATCGACGCTCCCGTCCGGCCCGATCTGGCGCAGGAGGTCGATGGCCCGCCCCTCCCGCACCTCCACCGCCTCCGAGAGACCCGCCCGTTCGGCGAACTCGCGGGCCAGAGCCGCGTGGGCCGGCTCCTTCTCGAGCGTCACGAGCCATCCACCTTCGCTGAGCGCCCGGGCCATCCAGAGCGCCGAGTAGCCTCCGAGGGTCCCCACCTCGACGATCCGTCGGGCCCGGGTGGCGCGCACCAGGATCTGGAGCAGCAGGCCGGTCCGGGCCGGCACGTGGATCATGGGGAAGCCCCGGGCCTCCATCTCCGCCCGGAGCTCCGCCAGGAGCGGGTCCTCCCGGACGAAGAGGTCGTCCGTGTACGCGGCCAGCTCCTCGGTGCTCATCCGCCCAGCGCCTCCGCCATCCGGCCGATCGCCTCCTCCAGGACCTCGTCCGACGTGGCGTAGCTCATGCGCACCCACCGGTCGTCCCCGAACGCGGCTCCCGGCACGAGCGCCACGCCCACCTGTTCGAGGAGCCACGAGCAGAAGGCCGTGGCGTCCTCCCTGCCTGCGGCGAACGCCGCGTCGGCCCTGAAGAACAGGTAGAAGGCCCCGCGGGGCTCGACGAAGGGAAAGTCGGGGAGGCGCTCGCGAAACAGCCGGACGACGAGATCCCGGCGGCGGCGGAAGGCGAGCCTCATCGTCTCGACCGCCTCGGCGGTCCGGTCCCTCTCGGTGTACGCGGCCAGGGCCGCGACCTGGGAAGGCGTGGCCGCGTTGGAGCTCACGTGGCTCTGAAGGGCCGAGAGCTTGGCCGCCAGCTCCGGCCCGCAGTACGAGAAGCCGAGTCGCCACCCGGTCATGGCGAAGCACTTGGACGCGCCGTCGAGGAGCACGAAGGGGCCCAGCGACGCCTCGGGGAGCTCGAGCAGCCCCGCGGCGGGAGCCGCCTCGCCGTCGGCGCCGAAGTGGATCCGCCGATAGATCTCGTCCGCCAGCACCCACACACCCCGGTCCCGGGCCCACTCGGCGATCGCCTGGAGCTCGGAGGCCGGATACACCGACCCGGTCGGGTTGCAGGGAGACGAGTAGACGAGCCCCCGGGTGCGATCGGAGGAGGCACCCTCGAGGTCCTCGGGAGTGAGCCGGAAGTCACGGTCCTGGTTTCCCCGCACCGGAACGGGCTCGGCCCGCGCGAGCCGGACGATCTCGGGATGGCTCGTCCAGTAGGGGGCCGCGACCAGCACCTCGTCGCCCGGCCCGAAGAGCGAAAAACAGGCGTTGAAGAGCGCCTGCTTCGCGCCCGCGCTCACCACCACCCCCTTCCAGTCGAGCTCCCTTCCGGCCCGGGCCGACAGCTCTTCGGCGATGGCCTTTCTCAGCTCCGGCGTACCGGCGGCGGGCGTGTATCGCGTCCTTCCCGCTCGGATGCCCGCGATGGCGGCCTCCGCCACGTGGGCGGGGGTATCGAAGTCGGGCTCGCCCGCGCTCAGGTCGAGGACGTCGCGGCCCTCGGCCTTGAGTCGCTTGGCCAACGAGCTGACGGCGATCGTCGCCGAAGGCTGGAGCTGCCGGACGTTGGGGCTGTAGTCCATGATCGGTTCCGGGTCTCTGGCCGGTCGGGGCGGGGGGGCACGGAATATCGGCCTTCCCCCTCGACCGGATCAAGCTCGCGCGCCGACCGGCGTTGATCACGATCGTGCGCCGCGGCACATTTCCGGCCATGCGACTGCCTACCCCCCGCCTCTTCTTCGACTACGTCGATCCCTGCTCCTGGGTGGTCGAACGGAGGTTGCGCGCGGCCGAAGCGGACGTGGGGATCGAGGCGGCCCGCCACCCCCTCGAGCTGGTGCGGCCGCCCGCGCCCCTCCTCGACCCCCGGGCCGAGCCCTTCGCCTCGCGCTGGGAGCGGGCCCGGGCCGCCGCCCGGGAGGACGGCCTCGAGCTGGCGCGCCCCCGTCTCGTCCCGTGGAGCCGGAAGGCCCACGAGCTCGTGCTCCACGCCCGGGAGCGGGGAGCGGGGCGGGAGCTCCACGAAGCCGTCTTCCGCGCCTTCCACGAAGAGCGACGGGACATCGGCCGGGTGGACGTCCTCGTGGACCTGGCGGTGGAGGCGGGCCTGGACCTGACGGAGACCAAGGCGGTCCTGGACGTGGACCGGCACGCGGAGACCCTCCGACGGCTCCGCCGGATCGCGGAACGCGCGGGGGTCCCCGGGGTTCCCACTCTCCTCGTGGAACGGCGCACGCTGCAAGGGATTCCGGACACCGGAGCCCTCCGCTCGGCGCTCACTCCCGCATCCCCCGACAACCCCACGAGCCGCTGACGAATGGCCGGATACCAGAGGAAGACCGCGCTGCCCCCCGCAGACGTGCTCACGCGGGCCGAGAAGACCCTTCCCGAGCGGATCGGACTCACCAGGTCCAAGGGCTCCGCCCACGGGGCCACCTACTCCGGGGCCGAGGGCACGGTGACCCTTTCGGTGCACCGCCACGGCCCGTACACGGACGTCGTGGCCAATACCGACCGCCTCCGGACGTCCCGCATGGATTACGAAATCCAGAAGTTCCTGAACCTGCTCCCCTACGAGCCCGGGGACACGGGCGGGCCCGGCTCCGGAGAGCCGGGCTGAGCCGGCCGGTGGACTCCTTCGACGAACTGGGGCTGGCGCCCGAGCTGGTGGACCTCCTGGCCAGCGAGGGCATCGAGCGGCCGACGCCCTTCCAGGAACAGGTGCTCCCCGTCGTCCGGCGAGGCAACAACCTGGTGGGCCGCGCGGGCCCCGGGGGCGGCACGTTGGTGGCGTGGGGGGCGGCGCTGGTCGAGCGCCTGGCGCTGCCCGCGGCGGGCGACTCTCCCGAGGCGGAATCGGACGCGGGCACCACGCCGATGCCCGGGGCGGGGGCGGCCGGCCCCCGGGCGCTCGTCCTGTGCACGACGGCCGACGCGGCCGCCCGCCAGGCCGAGTCGCTGGCGGCGCTGGCCGGACCCATGGGGCTCCGCGTGGCCTCCGCGTCCGGCGCGTGGGTCCTCCCGGAGCGGGCCGACGTGCTCTTCGGCACGCCGCGCCACGTCCTCGGATGGGTGCGCGAGGGGCGGACGTCCCTCGAGTCCGTCGAGACCGTGGTCGTGGACCAGATCACCGTCCTGGCCTCCCTCGAGGGACTGGACGACCTCGAGACGGTGGTCGACTTCCTCCCGGCCGAGGCGCAGCGCGTCGTGCTCGACGTCCCCACCCGGGACACCCGGGCGAGGACGGCCCAGGCGGCCGCGGAGGACTTCGTGAAGCGGCACGTCCGACGCGGCGTCACCGTCCCCCCGAGGAGCGCCGAGGACGAGGACGCTCCCCACCGCGGCTCCCTGGAGTATCGGATCGTCGACGAGCCCGCGGACGACGACGGCCTGGCTCTCGTCGCCGAGCTCCTCCACGCCGGCGACCTGCGCCACCTCGCGGTCTTCTTCCGGGACGAGGCGAGGGCCGCCGACGTGGGGGACCACCTGGCCCTACACGGATTCGCCGCGGGGCCTCCCGGGGACCCCTCGAGCCCCGTGTGGCTGGCGGTGGACGAGCTCGATTGCAGGACCGTCCTGGACGCCTTCGAGCCATCGGACACGGTGGGCGTGCTCAGCTGGGACCCGCCCTTCGGACCGGACTCGTTGGATCGCCGGCACGGCGGCGGACGGGGCGGGCACGTCCTCGTCCTGCCCCGGGAGGTCCCTCACCTGCGGGACGTGGCGAGACGGACCGGCTACGACCTGACCCCGGCCCCGCCTCCGGCCGAGAGCCGGATTCCCGACGACCTGGTGCGGACGGTCGAGCAGGTCGAGACGGCCCTCCGGACGGAGGACGTGGGGGCGTATATGCTCGTCCTCGAGAGTCTCTTCGAGGAGCACGACCCCGCGGAGGTCGCGGCGGCGGCGCTCGCGCTGCTGCGGAAGAGGGGACTCCCCGGGGAGACGGCGGGCCCGGCCGGAACCGGAAGCGTGGCCCCCGGCGCGACCGGCACCCCGGCGGCGGCCCGGGGCCCCGCCTGGGTGCGGCTGTTCGTGAGCGTCGGCCACAAGGACCGCGCCGGTCCCGGCGACATCGTGGGGGCCATCACCGGCGAGACCGACGTGGATGCCTCCCAGGTGGGTCGCATCGACATGCGGGATAGCTTCTCGATCGTCGAGGTGGAGGAGCGCGCCGCGGAGCGGGTCATCCGGGGGCTGAACGGCACGACCGTCAAGGGACGGAGCGTGCGGGTCGACTACGACCGGGGCGGGCAGCGGGGGGGAGGTGGGGCTTCCGGCCGTTCGGGGCGAAGGGGAAGCGGGGGGCCGGGGCGGGGCCGGAGCGGGGGAAAGCGCCCACCGGGCGACAGGCGCGACGCCTGAAGCCACCCCCGGTGTCGGCGGCGGGCGCGGCCGATACTCCCAGGACGTGAAGAGGCCGCGTCCGGCGCGGGACGCGGCCTCTTCAGATCCGCCTCTGCTGGCGGCGAGGGAGCCTTACTTGATGCCGTCCTTGAGGCCCTTCCCCGCCCGGAAGCTGGGCGTCTTCGTCGCGGCGATCTTGATCGTCTCACCGGTGCGCGGGTTCCGTCCCGTGCGGGCCTTGCGGTGCTTGGCCTCGAAGGTCCCGAACCCGGTGATCTGGACCCGCTCGTCCCCGCTGAGCGTCTCGACGATGATGCCGTCGTCGGTCCCGAAGAGCGCATCCACGGCGCGGGAGGCGTCCGCCTTGGTGAATCCGGTCTTGTCAGCGAGGGCGTCCACGAGATCGGACTTGTTCATCTGGTGCTCCTGTGTGTGAAGGATGTAGGCACGAGCGCATCGCGGCCACCGGCCGCCCTGGGTCCACGGAGAACCGACCGCCCCCGTCGGGTCGGACGAGACCCCCTGTAGGGCCCGGAAGCCGCATGAGATCAGGCGTTTCGGGCCTCCGCGTGGGTAGGCTCGCCCTACGGTAAGCGCCCCATCCGGGTGCGTCAAGAGAGTGGTGGCCGCTTTTCGGCTTGTTCCCTAGCTTCCACGGCATGGACGAGACCCCGAGCCCTCGAGTCGCCCCTTTCCGTGGCCGCTGACCGCAAACGTCGTTCGGGTCCGGACATGGGGGTTTTCATCCCCCGTTTCGTCGGGTCGCTGCTGTTCTTCCTCCTCCTGTTGGTCGTAGGCACCCTGGGCTACCAGCTCATCGAGGGATGGGGCGTGTGGGACGCGCTCTACATGACGGTCATCACGCTGACCGCCGTGGGCTATCAGGAGGTCTTTCCCCTCACGCCCGCGGGGCGCTGGCTCACCATGAGCCTGCTCCTGGCGGG
>JASFUL010000053.1:0-17347 GCA_050050315.1 Gemmatimonadota bacterium | reverse complement strand
ACGTGACCCTTCAGGTTCGTGAGGCCGTCGCGGACCGCCTGCACGTTCTCGCCGGCCAGCGCGTCCTTGGCCACGCCGCCGTGCATCTTGAGCGCCCGGATGGTCGTGACGAGGACCGCCGCACCCGGCTCGAGACCGGCCGTCCGGCACTTGATGTCGAAGAACTTCTCGGCCCCGAGATCGGACCCGAAGCCCGCCTCGGTGACGCACACGTCGCCCAGCGCGAGGCCCGTCCGGGTCGCCAGCACGGAGTTGCAGCCGTGGGCGATGTTGGCGAAGGGGCCGCCGTGGATGAACGCGGGCGTCCCCTCGAGCGTCTGCACGAGGTTGGGACGGAGCGCATCCTTCAGGAGGATGCTCATGGCGCCCGGCGCCTTCAGGTCGGCCGCCCGCACCGGCTGCCCACTCCCATCGTAGGCCACGATGATGTCGCCAAGCCGCTTCTTCAGATCCGCGTGGCTCTCCGCCAGGCAGAAGATGGCCATGATCTCGGAGGCCGCCGTGATCACGAAGCCGTCCTCCCGCGGGATCCCGCCGAGGCGCCCCCCGAGCCCGATCACCACCGACCGGAGCGCCCGGTCGTTCATGTCGAGGGCCCGCTTCCAGACGACCTTGTGGATGTTGATGTCCAGGTCGTTCGGGCGGTACAGGTGGTTGTCGAGCATCGCCGCCAGGAGGGCGTGGGCCGACGTGATGGCGTGGAAGTCGCCGTTGAAGTGGAGGTTGATGTCCTCCATGGGAATCACCTGGCTGTATCCGCCCCCGGCCGCGCCCCCCTTGATGCCGAACACGGGGCCCAGGCTCGGCTCCCGGAGGCACAGCACCGGGTTGCGGCCGCGCTGCGACAGGGCGTCGGCGAGGCCCACGGACACGGTGGACTTCCCTTCTCCGGCGGACGTCGGGCTGGTCCCGGTGACGAGCACCAGCCGGCCCTTCCCGGAGCCCTTGGCGGCGGCCTCCAGAGGGATCTTGGCCTTGTAGTGGCCGTAGGGCTCGATGTCCCGGGGCTCCAGCCCGAGACGCGACGCGACATCTACGATGGGGCGGAGCTCCGCCGCGCGGGCGATCTCCAGGTCCGTAGGCACGGTCCGCTCCCTGTTTCTGGTCCGTTTCGAGGATGCCGGGCGCGACCCGAAGTGGTGGTTCGCGCCCGAGCCTACGGAACATAGAACCGCGCGGACCGGCGCAAAACCGCCCGCGACCACCCTCTGCGCCGCTCCGCCAACCCATCCCCTTCCTGCTGCGAGCCCTTTCCGCACGACCGAAACCTGGCGCGCCACCCCCCCGTAGGGCAGGTTGTATCACATAGTGAGGCAACCGTCGCCCGGACCACCGACGACGCGCACGGAGGCGAGACCATGTCTTCAGCCGAGCGGGGACTCCTCCACGGCACCGTGGAGCTCCTGATCCTCCGCACCCTCCGACGGGAGCCCATGCACGGCTTCGCGGTGAGCCGCGACCTCGCCGAGCGATCGGAAGGCGTGGTCGACCTCAAGGACGCGGCCCTCTATCAGGCGCTCCACAGGATGGAACGACAGGGGCTCGTGGAGAGCGAGTGGGGACTCTCGGAGAAGGGCAAGCGGGCGAAGTTCTACCGCCTGACTTCGAAGGGCCGGCGACGTCTCGACCGGGAGGCGTCGGCGTGGAACCGCTGGGCGGCGGCGGTGGCGCGCATCCTGGCTCCGGCCGGGGAGGGATGAGGTGGACTTTCGCGGGGCCTTCCGGGGCCCGTCCCGGGGGGACCGGCGCGGGGATGCGCGCAGGCGGGTCGAGGAGGAGCTGGCCTTCCACCTCGAGGAGATGGAGGAGGCGCTGGTCGCCGAGGGGATGACCGCCGCGGAGGCGCGAATCGAGGCGCGGCGTCGCTTCGGCGACGTGGGGGGGACGACGCGCTACTGCGTCGACCAGCAGGTCAGGAGACACCGAACGGGAGGGATGAGGACGATGATGGACGAAGTGCGACAGGACGCCAGGACGGCTTTCCGCTCCCTCGGGCGCTCCCCGGGCTACGCCACGGTCGTGGTGCTCACGCTGGCCGTGGGGATCGCCGCGAACACGGTGATCTTCAGCATCCTGAACCCCTATTTCCTGCGGCCCCTTCCCTTCAGGGACGCGGACCGGGTGGTGCAGCTCGGCCAGGTGGATCCGCGCTACAACTGGGACGGGGCCCGCTTCTCCTTGAAGATGCTCCAGGACTACGAGGAACGGTCCCAGGCGTTCGAGGAGCTCGCCGCGTACCACTACGGGCAGGCCAACCTCACGGGCGAGCAGGGCGCGACCCGGATCATGGTGGGCTACCAGACCGGAGACATGTTCGAGCTCCTCGGCACCGACCCGGTCCTGGGACGGACGTTCGGCCCGGGGGAGGACGGCCCGGGCGCTCCCGGGGTCGTGGTGATCGGGTACGGCCTGTGGGAGCGGCGCTGGGGGCGCGACCCGGGCGTCCTGGGGCGCTCCATCGAGATGAACGGCACGAGGCACACCGTGATCGGCGTCATGGGTCCGGACTTCAGCTTCCCCTTCGGGGAGGTGCAGGCGTGGATGCCCATGGCCATCGACGCCGCGAGCGAAAGCCGGGACCGCAACGGTCACCTCGTCGTGGGTCGCCTCCGCGACGACTGGACGATCGAGCGCGCCCGCGCCGAGCTGGAGGGGATCCAGGCCAACCTCGCCCGTGCCCATCCGGACGTCGACGGCGTCTACACGGGCATCAGCGTCAAGCCGATCCGGGAGGCGCTCAACTTCGTCTGGGACGAGCTGCGCATGGCCGGATCGATCCTTCTGGCGGGGGTGCTCGGCGTGCTGGCGATCGCGTGCGTCAACGTGGCCAGCCTGACCCTGGCCCGGGCCCAGCGCAGGGGACGGGACGTGGCCGTCCGTGCGGCCCTGGGGGCCGGGCGCCGGCGGCTCGTGCGGCACCTCGTGGCGGAGAGCGCCGCGCTCGCCGTCCTCGGCGGGCTGCTGGGGGTGGCGGCGGCGTACGGCGTGGCGGCCCTCGTGAACCCCTTGCTCCCGGACGGGATCTTCAAGGTCGGCGGCATGACCGTCGACGGTCGGGTGCTGGCCTTCGCCGCCGCGGTGACGCTCGTGACCCCCGTCCTCTTCGGGCTGGCGCCGGCCCTGCGGATCGCCCGCGCCGACGTGATGGCGCTGCTCCGATCGGGCCGGGGCGCCGCCGGTCGTGCGGGTCTGAAGGGTCGGCGCCGACTGGTGGTGGCCGAGGTCGCCCTCGCGATCGTCCTGGTGACGGGCACGGGACTCATGATCCGCTCGGTCGCGGAGCTCGAGTCCACCGACCTCGGGTACGACGCCCGCCGCATCCTCACCGTGGAGGCGAATCCGCCGGAGGCCGAGTACCCGACCCCCGCCGAGTACGGCGACTACTTCCGCCGGGCGTCCGAGGCGCTGGCGGCGCTTCCCGGCGTCGAGGGGGTGGGGCAGATCTACCCCCTGCCCATGAACCACGAGTCCATCCCCACCGAGCTGGCACGGCCCGGCCGCGAGCCCGCCGAAGGCGAGGCGTGGCCCACGGCCATGGTGGCGTGGGTCTCACCCTCCTACTTCTCCGCCGCCGGAATCGAGCTGCTGGCCGGCCGGTCCTTCGACGACTCGGACCGGGACGGCGATCCCACCGTGGTGATCAGCCGCAAGGTCGCGCTGCGCCACTTCGAGGGAGAGGACCCGGTGGGCTCGACGCTGGTGGTCGGAGAAGCCAGGACGCCCGTGACGGTCGTGGGCGTGGTCGAGGACGTCTACCACACCGGGTTCGGCACGGAGGAGGGAGCGAGCGGGGCCGGCCCCGACGCGTCCATCTACCATTCTCTCGACCGGGTGCCGCGGCGCCGGCGATTCCTGGTGGCGCACACCGCGGCGGCGCCCGCCGGCCTCTCCGGCGCGGCGCGGGAGGCCATGCGGACCGTCGACCCGGACCTCTCCGTGGCCGTGCGCCCCCTGGTGGACGTCGTCCGCGAGAACACGTTCCAGTGGACGATCAGCTCCATGTTCCTGGGGGTCCTCGGGCTGGTGGCGATCCTCCTGGCGAGCCTGGGGATCTACGGCCTGGTCTCCTACTCCGTGGTGCAGCGCAGGCAGGAGCTCGGGGTCCGCATGGCGCTGGGGGCCGAGCGGGGGACGATCCGGGCGCTGGTGCTGGGCGAGGGAGCCCGACTCGCCCTGGCGGGTGGGGCTCTCGGGCTCGTGGGAGCCCTGCTCCTGGGCAACGTGGCGGCGGCCTTCCTCTACCGGGTGAACCCCTGGGACCCGGCCACCCTCGGCGGCGTGCTGGCGCTCTTCACGCTCGTGGTGCTCGCCGCGGCGTTCGTGCCGGCGGTGCGGGCGACGCGGGTGGACCCGGTGCAGGTGTTGCGAGAGGAATGACCCGGGGGCCCGGGCTCAGTGAATGGGCCGGTTGCCCAGCCCCTCCTCGGCCATGAGCGCCTCGATCTCCTCGACGGTCCACGGCGTTCCTTCCGAGAGCACGACCGGCCCCTCCGCGGTGACGAGCACGTCGTCCTCGATCCGCACGCCGATGTTCCACCACTTCGGATCGACGTCGGGGGCCGGCGCCACGTAGATCCCGGGCTCGACGGTGATCACCGTCCCGGGGGCGAGGGGGCCCCCGGTCCCCACGTCGTGGACGTCGAGCCCCAGGTAGTGGCTGGTCCCGTGCATGAAGAAGCGGCGCAGGCCGGCCCAGTCCGCGGGCGAGTCGATCAGCCCGAGCCCGGCCAGGCCCTCCGCCAGCACGACGGCGGCGGCCTGCCCCGGCGCGCCGAAGGAGGCGCCCGCCCGGGTCGCTTCGATGCCCGCCCGCTGGGCCCGGAGCACCAGCTCGTAGATCGCCCTCTCCTCCGTCGAGAAGTCCCCGTCCACCGGCAGGGTGCGGGTGATGTCGGCACTGTAGCCGTGGTACTCGGCTCCGATGTCGATCACCACCACGTCGCCACCGTCCATCCGCCGCCGGTTGGTCTCGTAGTGCAGGATCACCGAGTTCTCACCGCTCCCGACGATCGACGGAAATCCCGCGTATTCGGCCCCCTCACGCCGAAAGACGTACTCGACGAGCGCCTCGACCTCGTACTCGTGCATCCCGGGCTCGATGGACCGCATGGCCTCCCGATGGGCCGACGCGGTGATGTCGATGGCCCTCTGCAGCAACACGAGCTCCGCGTCCGTCTTGACCATCCGGAGCCGGTCGAGCGTGAGCCGGAGCGCCCGTACGTCCTCCGGCGACACCACGGCCCCGTCCAGGGCGGCCAGTTGCCGCCCGAGCGCCGAGCCCTCCCTCACCCCTTCGGGCAGATCCTCGTGCACGATCGGCGAGCCCGCCTCGACCAGCGGCCGGACGATCTCTCCGAAGCGTCCGGCCGCCACGGCCTTCTCCACCCCGAGCCGCTCCGCGGCGCGCTCCGGACCCATCCGCCGACCCGACCACACCTCCGCGGACGGGTTGCGCTCCGGCACGAAGAGGATCTCCCCGACGCGCTCGCCGTCCACCTCCACGCCCGCCGGCGCCAGCAGGAGGGCCGTTCCCGGCTCGGTGGTCCCGGTCAGGTAGAGCAGGTCGCTGTCCTGCCGGTACTCGAAGTCCACGTCGTTCTGCCGGTTCCGCTCAGGAGCCCCGAAGAAGATCGCCACCGCCCCCGGGGGCAGCGCCTCCACGACGGCCCCGCGCCTCGACGCGTGGAACTCCGGCGGGAGCAGGTCGTCGTCGTAGCGGACCGGAGGCCCGGCTCCGTCCTGGCCGGCCGCCCGGGAGGCCAGCGGCCCGAGCGCCCCGGCCGCGAGCAGGAGGAGGAGGGCGCGGGAGCGGCGCGGGTGCGCGGCGGATGAGCGCATGGGCGTCCGGGTCGGAGGGATCGGCAGGAGCGGGGCTTCTACCCGGGATACCCCGGGGCCCCCACCGGGTCCCCGTCCCACCCCGCCGCGAGCCCGGGCCCGTGCTCCGGATTGACCGGCCGCGGCCGGTTTCCTACCGTGGCCGCACCTCCCACCCCGCTCCCCGCTCCGGAGGCCCCCGTGGACCGCCCACGACTCGTCGCCGTCCTCGTCGGACTGGCTCTCCCCATCGCCCTCGCCGGCCAGACGCCACCCCAGACGCAGGCCGACAGCTACACCCGCTACGAGCTCCAGGCGCCCGGCTCGGCCGCGTTCCGCATCCTCTACGACGTCTCGGCGACCACTCCCGGCGCGACCCGGTACTTCAACACCATCCGGGCGGGCGCCGAGGAGGAGGTCCACGGCGTCTGGGACCGCGCCACGGGCGCCGCGCTGGAGTGGGACCTCGTGGACGGCGCCGAAGCCCGTCGGACCGGACATCCCGGGGCTTCCCTCGAAGGGCGCTACATCCGGGTCCACCTGGCGCGACCGGTCCCGGACGGAGGCGAGGCGCGGATCCTGATCGACAAGACCTACGTCGATCCGGCGAGCTACCGGGCGGAAGGCGAGGAGATCGTCTTCGAGCGGAGCCTGGGAATCCGGGCCAACGCCGTGGTCCTGCCCGCCGGGTACGAGCTGGTAGGCGTGAACCACCCGTCCCAGGTGGCGCGGGAGGAGGACGGGCGGCTGCGGGTGAGCTTCCTGAACGACGGCGAGGGCGCCGTCGACTACCTCGTCCGCGGCCGACGGCTTCCCCCGGCCGGGGCGTCGGAGCTCCTGCGTCCCTCCCTGCCCGCGGCCGCCCACCCGCCGGAGGACCCCCCGCCGCTGGTGCCGGACCCGTCGGTCCGGGCGCGCCCGGGCTACGAGGCACCCGAGCGGGCCGGCCAGAGCCGCGAGATCGTCTACTTCCTGCACGCGCCGTCCACGGGCTCCTTCAGCCTCTACCACGACTACACCGAGGACCGGCCCGGCGTCGACCGCTACCTGAACGTGGTGCGCGCCGGAAGCCGGGTGTCGAACCCGTCCGCCGTCCTCCTGGACACGGGCGAGGAGCTCCCGGTGGAGACCGTACGCGGCCGGGCGGTGGCGGACCGGGGCATCCTCCCGCCGGACCGGGTCGACGAGGAGACCGAGGTGGTCGTCATACGCTTCCCGCCGGTCGAGGAGGGAGAGTCGGCCCGCCTGAGGATCCGTGAGACGTACACGGACCGGGGTCGCTACCTCCGGTGGGGCGACGAGCTCCTCTGGGACCGCGGCTTCGGGCGCACGAGGAACGAGGTGGTGCTGCCGGAAGGATGGGCGCTGACGGGAGCGTCCATGCCCGCGCGGGTGTCGCAGGACCCGGACGGGCGCATCCGACTACTGCTGTGGAACGACCGGCCGGACGGGCTGCAGGTCCACGTCCGGGCGCGTCGGAGGGAGGGGGTGGTGCAGGCCGAGTCCGCCAGCGGGGAGCCTCTCCGGGCCCGGGTGGCCACGGTCCCCTCGGACGTGCTCCGGGCCGACTCGATCCTGGCCCGGCACCCGGAAGACGTGGACGCGCTGATCGCGGCCGGGCGCGTCCGGCGCGACTACTGGCTGTACCGCGACGCTCGTGCGCTCTACACCCGGGCCATCGAGCTCGGCCCGGAAGACTGGCGCGCCTGGCGCTACCGGGGTCACCGCTGCATCTCCCTCCGCTGCTTCGACCAGGCGGTGGCGGACCTGGAGGAGGCCCGGGAGCGGGCGCCCCACGCCTTCGACGTGGCCTACCATCTGGGCCTCGCCTACTACCTCCAGGGGCGGTGGCAGGACGCCGCGGACGAGTATGGCCGCTGCCTGGAGCAGGCCAGGACGCCCCTCACGGATCCTGACCTGCCCCCGCTGGGGGACCTCCGGAGCTGCGCCGACGTGGCCGTGGACGACGACGCGAGGGTCGCCCTGGCGGACTGGCGGTGGCGGGCCCTCCGGCGCGCGGGCCGGGACACCGAGGCGGCCCTTCTGCTGGAGACCGTCACCCCCGACATGGACGTGGAAGCGAACCGAGCGTACCACAGGGCGTTGCTCGTGTACCGGGGGTTGGAGGACGAGGCCGACGTGCTGTCGGATCCGGAGTACCGCCTGGAGACGGTCGGCTACGGGCTGGCCGTCTGGCACGAGACGGAGGGACGGACGGAGAGGGCCCGGGAGCTGCTAGAGGAGATCGCGGCCCACCCCCACTGGCCGGGCTTCGGCCGGATCGCGGCGGAGACGGACCTGGCACGGGCGAGGCGGTAGGTCCCCTCCGGGGCCCGTGCCGCTCGGCGAGGTCCCTCAGCGCCGCTCCGACTCCGGCACGCGGGCCGACACGAGCACCCGGATCCGGACCGGGGCCACCCCGGTGCCGACCATGCCGATGCGCCGCGCGGCGGCCTCGGACAGGTCGATGATCCGGTTCTCCGGGTCGACGAAGGGCCCCCTGTCGTTGACCCGCACGATCACCCGCCTCCCGTTGTCGAGGTTCTCGACCTCCACCCACGAGGGGAGGGGGATCGAACGATGGGCGGCCGTGAGACGGTCGGGATCGAAGACCTCGCCGCTCGAGGTCGACCGTCCCTCGAACTCGTCCCCGTACCAGGACGCGAGCCCTTCCTCCTCCAGGCCCTCGGCCGAGGCGAGGGTCCGGTAGGTCCGTCCGAACACCTCGTACGTCCGCGGATTCCCCAGCTCGCTGGCGGGCTCACGGGGGAGGTCGGTGTCCCCAACGTCGCGGACGTCGGGCCCGTAGGGTGGTGGCGGGCTGGACGACGGGTACCCCACCATGGTGCAGGCCGACACGGATGCGGCCAGCGCCAGGGAGACGATCGATCCGGGGACCCGCCGGGGGACGTCCACGTCCGGAAGTAAACATATGGCGGCGTCCCCTGTCCAGATTCGCGTCGGCCGACGTCGATCGTCCGCCGGACGACGCGTGCTTCAGCGACCTGCTAGCCGTCGACGCCCGGTCCGAGCAGGAGGAGGGGGGTCCTCCCGCCACGGAGCACCTTGTCGGCCACGCTTCCGAGGACCACCCGGGTGACGCCTCGGTAGCCGTGGGTGGCCATGGCCACGAGGTCGGGAGCGTCCTCGCCGATCACCTCGAGGATCGCCCGGGCGGGCTGATTGTGCTCGATCACGCGGACGTGCACTTCCAGGTCTCGCTTGCGGAGCCGCCCGGCCACGTCGTCGAGGTAGTTTCGCGAACGCTGGTGCGCCTCCCGGAGATCCTTCTCGGAGACGGGGAGGACGCGGGTTCCGATCGTGGCCGACGGGGTCACCACCCGGAGCAACTCGAGGGCCGCGCCGGTCCCCGAGGCCAGGTCGGCCGCGTGGGGGAGGATCCTCTCCGAGC
Organism: Gemmatimonadota bacterium; assembly: GCA_050050315.1. Lineage (GTDB taxonomy): Bacteria > Gemmatimonadota > Gemmatimonadetes > Longimicrobiales > Gaopeijiaceae > JASFUL01. The sequence continues at coordinate 8,118 of JASFUL010000053.1, read as the reverse complement.
GGGCGGAGCCGTCCAGCGGGACCAGGATGCGCTCCAGCCCGTCCTCGGGAGAGAACGCGTGATCCCCCACCGGTCGGATGAGGAGGACGGGCCACGGCGCGTTTCGGACCACGGCGTCGGCCACGCTCCCGAGCCAGGCCCGGCTGAAACCACTCCGGCCGTGGGTCGCCATGACGATCATCCCGGGCGACTCGAACCGGGCCGCGAACTGGTCGATGGCCTCCGTGATCTCGCCCTCGAGGATGACCGGCTCCACGGACCGCTCGAGGTCGGTGGCGAGGCGGTCGGCAACCGACCGGAGGTAGCTCTCCTCTTCCGAGCGGTCGCGCCAGTCGTACTCGCTCATGTCCACACCCTCGTACTGGTACTGGGTGTTGGAGATGAGGTGGTCGGGAACGTGGGGGACGTGGACGTGGGCGACGGCGACGTCGGCCCCGGACGACCGCGCGATGGCGGTGACGAGAGGCAGCGTCTCTTCGCCGAATCCGGAGCCGTCGAGGGGTACGAGGAGCTGCCTGACCATGAGTCTACCACGCGTCCAGAGAGAGTCCCCGGACGGGGCCGGACGCGTCGGCGAGGAGGGCCGTCGGCCAGACGCCTGGAGGCGGACCTCGGCACGCCGGTGGGGCCCGCCCCCTTCCGGCGAGGAGAGATTCCCCCCGCATCCTGAATCTACCGCCCCGGGGGACCCCCGTCCACAGTATACGCAGCTTACGAGCACCTCGGGCCCGCGCCCGCCGCGAGGGGTCAGCTCCCGGGTGAGGACCGGCGGAGGAGAATCCACCCGTAGACCGACGCGTTCACCATCACCACCAGTCCTCCCATCACGAGCTGCACCTCCCGGGTGAGCCCACCGGGGTAGATGAGAGGCAGCAGGTACGTCTCGATGAACCCGCCCCCGTAGCCACCCTCCCCTGCCAGCCGCCGGAAGCGGTTCTCGAGGGGGGTGAGGGGACAGACCCACCCCATGACCTCGACGAGGAAGCCCCAGATCGCGCAGGGCACGTGCACCCACGCGATCCGGGGCCGACGCGGCACCAGGAGGCCGCCCAGGACCACGAACAGGATGAACAGCCCGTGGGCGACGACCGTCAGGTCGGCGAGCAGCCGGTAGTTCAGCTCCCGGCCCCGTCCTCCGTGATCCTCCTGCCGGGCTTCACGTACCGGTCGAACCACTCGATCATCTCGGCCAGCACGTCCATGACCGACTCGCGGGCCCTGTAGCCGTGCGACTCGTACGGGAGCTGCACGTAGCGCACGGTGGCTCCGTGCCCCTTGAGGGCGTGGTAGAAGCGCTCGGACTGGATCGGGAAGGTCCCGGAGTTGTTGTCCGCCATCCCGTGGATCAGGAGGATCGGCTCGTTCACCTCCTCCGCGTGCATGAACGGGCTCATGGCGAAGTAGATCTCGGGCGCCTCCCAGAAGGTGCGGCGCTCGTTCTGGAAGCCGAACGGCGTGAGGGTCCGGTTGTACGCGCCGCTCCGCGCGATCCCGGCGGCGAAGAGATCCGAGTGCGCCAGCAGGTTGGCCGTCATGAACGCCCCGTAGCTGTGCCCCCCGATGCCGATCCGGTCGCGCTCGCTGATGCCCCGGTCCACCAGGAAGTCCACCGCCGCCTGTCCGGAGGCGACGAGCTGATCGATGAAGGTGTTGTTCGCCGTGTCTCCCCCGACGATGGGCATGCCCGCGCCGTCGAGAACCGCGTAGCCCTGGGTCAGGAAGAACATGTGGCTGTAGCCGCCGAAGCGGGTGAAGCGGTTCGGGCTGCCGCGGACCTGGCTCGCCACGGCGGCGTTCGAGTACTCCCGCGGGTAGGCCCATACGACGGCCGGCACCGTCTCGCCCTCGGTGTAACCCGGTGGGAGGTAGAGCTCGGCCGAGAGCTGGACGCCGTCGTTGCGCTCGTACGTCACGAACTCCTTCGTCACGCCGCTGAGCTGGGGATGGGGGTCGGGGAAGTCCGTCAGGGCCCGCCGGTCGTCGTCGCCGACCTCGAGGACCCAGTAGTTGGGCGGCTCGACCTTGGATTCCCGTCGGATCAGCAGGCGCTCACCCTCCCGGTCCAGCATGGCGACCATCGTCTCGTAGGCGTCCGGCGGCGAACGCCAGAGCCGCTCGGTCGCGTGGGTCTCGAGGTTCATCCGGTCCAGGAAGGGCCGATCGCCCTCGTCCGAGGCCCCGGAGCCCTCGAGGAAGACCCAGTCTCCGTCCCGCACGACGAGGTAGTCCCCCCGCTCGTCGGGCTCCATGACCGGTCGGCCCGGATCGGCGTAGCGGTCTTCGGAGTTGAGGTCCCACAGCAGCTCGGGCTCGCCGGCGACGCCGTCGTCGTCGAGCTCCAGCAGCCACGTCCTGCGCTGGCGCGTGGGCCGGTCGTACTCGGTCACGAAGGCGACGCCGTCGGCCGTGCGCTGCATGCCCGCGTACCGGAACTCGGTGCGGAGCAGCTCCGTGGCGTCGCCGTCGAAGGGCTCGCCGAGGCGCATGAGGGCGTCGCGGTGGGGCACCTCGGCGTCGGGGTCCCCCCCGTCGAGGGCCCGCACGAACACGATCGTATTGGGCTCGCCGTTCATCCACGCGTGGTTGCGGTCGCCGTCGATCACGCCGCCGATCGGCACGTCCTCTCCCAGGGGGATCGAGGCGACGTGGGCCACCACCTCACCCTCCCGGTCCCACACCTCCACCTCCTGGGGGAAGCTGCGGTCGGTCACGAGGTAGCTGTAAGGCTTGATCCTGCGCTCCACCAGGAAGTACTCGCCGCTGGGAGACGGCGAGAGGCCGGCGTAGACGGCCGGTCCGCCGAGGGGCGACTTCGCGCCGCTCGCCGCGTCCACCAGCACGGGCTGGGACGTCATGTAGTAGTCGTACAGGTCCACGTCGTGGGGGTCCTCGAGGAGGTCCTGGTAGGTGCGCACGGTGGCGACCTTGCCGGTGTTCTCCTGGACGATGGGCCCGGTGGGCACGGCGGGCTCCGGCGGGGGCTCGCCCCGCCCGGCCACGACGGTGTGGCAGAGGAGCTGCTGGGAGCCGGGCATCCACGAGCACGCTCCGCCGCGGGCCTCGTTGAGCTCGGGCCCCAGGACGCGCCGCAGGGTCGCCGCCTCGACCTCACCGATCCACAGCTCGATGCCGTCGTCCGTGTCGCGCGTGACGAAGAAGCGCTCGCCGTCGGGGCTCACGGAGGGGAAGCCCCAACCGGTCTGGTAAGGTGTCTCGACGCCCCGTTCCTCTCCGCTCGCCACCTGCATGACGCTGAATCCGGTGATGAGGGACGGGCTGAACCGGCCGTTCGTGGCCGGGTTGATCCGCCGTCCTCCGATGCGGAGCATGGGCTGCGCCATGTCGGCGATGGAGGGCATGGACTTCCGCTGGGCCAGCACGAGCCACTGCCGGTCGGGGCTGGGGCTCACGTAGGGGGCCTCGGGTGCATCGAGGATCTCGACGACCTCCGGGGGAGGCGTCTTGTAGGTCGTCTGTTCCTGGGCCCCGGACGGGGCGGCGAACACCCCGAGGGCGAGGAGCGCCAGCAGCGGAGGCGCGGTCGGGAAGAGCGAGGCCGCGAGCGGCTTCGGACGGGGAACGGACATGTCTCGTCCTCCAGTGGTTCCAGCGGTCGGCCGGAGTGGACGGAAGCACGTCCCGAGCGCGCCTGGGCCGCGGCCCCGGGAAGCTCCGCGGCGGCCTGCTCGGCGACGGCTCGACACCTGATCTTGGGCACGAAGCGACACGGCGGTCAATCCTGTCGTGCGCGGCGCGGGTTTGCACTTCCGCGACACGGGGGTAGCATGAGTGGGAATCGACCCCCTCGTGCCGACGACTCTCGGGTGCCGCACCATGCTCTTCCGACAGATCTTCGACGATCGGCTGGCCCAGTACGCGTACCTCGTGGGGTGCCAGCAGACCGGCGAAGCCCTGCTGATCGACCCCGAGCGGGACGTCGACCGATACCTCGTGATCGCGGAGGAGGAAGGGCTGCGGGTGGTCGCGGTGGCCGAGACCCACATCCACGCCGATTTCCTGTCGGGTGCGCGGCAGCTGGCCCAGCGAGGGGTTCGCGTCTACCTCTCGGCGGAGGGCGGCCACGACTGGAGCTATCGGTGGCCCGGCCAGGGGGAGTACGACGTGGTCCTCCTCCGGGACGGCGACTCCTTCCGCGTGGGCAAGGTGGAGGTGGTCGCGGTGCACACCCCTGGACACACGCCCGAGCACCTGAGCTTCACCATCACCGATCGGGGCGGGGGGGCCGACGAGCCGATGGGAATGGTGAGCGGCGACTTCGTGTTCGTCGGGGACACGGGGCGACCGGACCTGCTGGAGTCGGCGGCCGGCGTCGAGGGGGCGATGCAGGAGGGCGCCGCGTCCCTCTACCGCTCGGTGCAGCGATTCCTCGAGCTGCCGGACTACCTGCAGGTGTGGCCCGGCCACGGAGCCGGATCGGCGTGCGGCAAGGCCCTCGGGTCGGTGCCCGAGAGCACGGTCGGCTACGAGCGTCGCTTCAGCCCGGCGCTCGGGGCGGCCAGGAACGGCGAGAGGTCCTTCGTGGACTACATCCTCGACGGCCAGCCCGAGCCTCCGATGTACTTCGGACGCATGAAGACCCTGAACCGGGACGGCCCTCCGCTCCTCGAGGCGCTCCCCACCCCGAGGCCCCTCACCGCCGGCGAGCTCGAGGGCCTGGGCGGGCGGGACGGCGTGGCCATCGTCGACGCGCGGGAGGGACGGTCGGGCTTCATGGCCGGGCACCTGGCGCGCTCGCTCTTCGCTCCCTTCGACAGCACCTTTCCCACCGTGACCGGGTCGTACGTCGACCCGGAGGACGACCTCGTGCTGGTCATCGACCGCCACGACGTGGAGGCCGCCGTACGGGCCCTCGTCCGCATCGGGCTCGACAGGGTGACCGGATTCGTGACGCCCCACACGCTGGAGGCGTACGGTACCGACGGCCGCGAGCTGGCTCGGATCCCCGAGATCGACGTCTCGGAGCTCGACGGGCGACGGCGGGAGGACTCGGCGGCGGTACTGGACGTCCGCTCCCTCTCCGAGTACCGCGCGGGCCACGTCCCGGGCGCGCTCCACGCAGCGCATACCCGCCTCGGCGAGCGCCTCGACGAGCTCCCTCGCGGACGCCCCCTGCTGGTGCACTGTGCCTCCGGGGAGCGGTCCGCCGTGGCCGCCGCATACCTCGTCCGGCACGGGTTCGACGCCGTCTACGTGAACGGGTCCCTCGCGCGCTGGCTGTCGGCCCACGGCGGAGGCCAACGGGGCCTGCCGTCGGGGAGCGCGGACGTCACGGGGGCGGGAGCCGCGGGATGAGCGGGGCCCCGGCCACCCCCGCGCGAGCGGAGGCCGGTCTCCCCCTCCTCCGGTGGACCCGTGGCTACGACCGCGCCACCTTCCGGCGCGACCTCGTGGCGGGCCTCACGGTCGCGGTGATGCTCGTCCCGCAGAGCATGGCGTACGCCCTCCTCGCGGGCGTCCCTCCCATCTACGGCCTGTACGCGTCGCTCGTGCCCCTCCTGGTCTACGCCGTGCTGGGCACCTCCATGCACGTGGCCGTGGGCATCGTTGCCATCGACATGCTCATCGTCCACGCGGGCCTCGCCGGATTGGCCGAGGAGTTCTCGGCGCGGTGGGTCGAGCTGGCGATCCTCCTCGCGGCGATGGTGGGCCTCGTCCAGCTCCTGATGGGGGTCGCCCGGCTCGGCTTCCTCGTGAACCTGCTCTCACGGCCCACCGTCGTGGGCTTCACGTCGGGGGCCGCAATCCTGATCGCGCTCAGCCAGATCGGCGGCCTCACTGGGATGGAGGTCGAACGCGCCCGGACGCTCCCGGGGCTGATCGGGGCCGTGACGGGGGAGGTGGGCGAGATCCGCGAGATCCCCGTCCTCCTGGGCGCCGGGTCGCTGGTCCTCATGCTGGGGCTCCGGAGGTGGAAGGCGAGCTTCCCGGCCGTGCTGGTGGTGGTGGTCGGGGCGACGGCGGCGGTGGCGCTCCTGGGCCTCTCCGGAAGCGTCGAGGTGGTCGGCCGGGTGCCCCACGGCCTGCCGGCGCCCGGCGCCCCGTCCTTCTCCCTGGAGGACGTGCGTGCCCTCGCCCCCAGCGCCCTGGCGCTGGCGTTCGTCCAGTTCCTGACCGTGGTCTCGCTCGGCAAGGTCCTCGCCGCCCGGCATCGATACCACGTCGAGCCGAACCGTGAGCTGCTGGCGGTGGGGGCGGCGAACGCCCTCGGTTCGTTCTTCCGGGCCCTTCCGGTCTCGGGCTCCTTCTCCCGGAGCTCGCTCAACGAGGAGAGCGGAGCGTGCACGCCGGCGGCCAACGCGGTCGCGGCGGCGGCGGTCGCGCTGGCGCTCGTCGCCCTCACGCCCGTGCTCCGGCTCGTGCCGATCCCGGCGCTGGCGGCCATCATCGTGGTCGCCGCCCTCGGGCTGCTCGACGTCGAGCAGATCGGGTTCCTCTGGAAGGCCAAGAGCGTCGACGGCGGCGTGGCCGTCCTGACGCTCCTCGCGACCCTCGCCTTCGGCATCCTGTGGGGGATCGCCGTCGGGGTGGGCGCCTCCCTCTTCGGACTCCTCTACCGCATCTCCCGTCCCCACCACGCCACCCTCGGCCACCTGGCCGGGACCCGCTCCTTCCGGGACATCCAGCGGCACGAAGAGGCGCGCCCTCTCGAGGGCATCCTCATCCTGCGGGTGGACGCCTCGTTCAGCTTCATGAACGCCGAGTACGTCCGCGACCTCATCCTCGGGCGGACCGAGAACCCGGACGACCCCGTCCGGGTGGTGGTCGTCGACGCCAGCAGCATCAACGACCTCGACCTCACCGCCATCGACGTCCTCTTCCGGGTGGCGAGGACGCTCGAGGAGCGCGGGATCGAGCTCCACTTCGGCGGGGTGAAGGAGCCGGTCCTCGAGACCCTGGAGCGCTCGGGCTTCTACGAGGAGCTGGGCGGCGACCACTTCTTCCTCAGCCCCCACCGGGCCATCACCCACGTCCTCACCGGGTGGGGCGTCTCGGAGACGTACCTCCAGAACGTGCCCGGGGCGGCATCGCCGGTGACCCTCGTGAAGGACGAGGTGGAAGACTGAGGTGAACCGGCGCGTCAGGGGCGGCCGGGTCCGCCGCCGATCCCGTCGAGGATCCGGCGCGCGGGAGCGTTGCCCGGCTCGAGCTCGAGGACGCGCCGCAGGAGAGCGCGAGCTCGGACCGTGTCGCCCCTCGTCAGGTGCAGGAGAGCCATGCTCCCGAGGGCTCCGACGTCGGCGGGGTCCGACACGAGACCCTCGTGGAAGGCCGCCTCGGCCTCCTCGACGCGTCCGTCCGCCAGGAGCGCGGTGCCCAGCTGTACATGGGCCTCGACGAGGTCGGGATCGAGACGCGACGCTTCGGCGAAGGCCGACCGGGCCCCCGGCCGGTCCCCGGCCTCCATGCGGAGTAGGCCGAGGTTGTACCAGGCCCTGGGCCAGCTCACCGGGTCTCGGGCCACCACCGCCTCCAGCTCGGCCATGGCGTCCGTCCTTCTCCCCGCCCCGTAGAGCGCCCCGGCGAGCTTGACCCGGGCTTCCAGCAGGAGAGGTTGCAGCTCGACGGCACGGCGCAGGGAAGGTACGGCACGCGCCGGTTCCCCGGCCTCGTCGATCACGGAGCCGAGCCAGAAGTGCACCCAGGGGTCGTCGGGGTAGCGGGCGGCGGCCGCTGCGAGGGCGCGCTCCGCCGCGGCCGTGGAGTCCATCTCCGCGAGGGCTCGCCCGAGGGCGACGCGCGCGTCGGCGCGGTCGGCCCCGCTCCCCAGGCCTGCGCGGGCCAGGGCGACGACCCGGGCCGGATAGGAGGGGTGGCGGTGCATGGTCTCGAAGAAGTCCCAGTAGGCCACGGCCTCCTCCAGCCGGTCCTCCGGCCCGGAGGAGCGTCGGGCCTGGAGGACGTGGCTCGGACGCCCCTCCTCCTGCAGCGCCACCAGCGCGATGGGTTCCGGGCTCTCGAGCGCCGGACGACCCAGCGAGGGATCACGGGGGGGACCGGGCCGCCTCCGGATCCAGTGGTCGGTGAAGGTCACGTGAGGTACGTCGCTGGTTCCGCCCCGACGCATGTGACACGACGTGCAGTCGCCGCTCGTCGCCT
>JASFUL010000052.1:0-17393 GCA_050050315.1 Gemmatimonadota bacterium | reverse complement strand
CTCGAGGCGGACGTGGTCTTCACGAACTCGGCGGGCATCCACGCATCCCCCATGGCCGAAACCGCGCTGGCCATGATCCTGCACTTCTTCCGGGGTCTCGACTTCGCCACGCGCAACCAGGTCCGGCGTCGATGGGACACGGGCCCGTTCTACGACGCTGGAACGCCGGTCCGTGAGCTCTCCCGCGCCACGGTCGGGATCGTCGGCTTCGGGGGGGTCGGTCGGGAGGTCGCCCGTCGTTGCCTGGCCCTCGGGGCGTCGGTGGTGGCGGTGCGGCGGACCGGGCCGGCCGAGGAGGTCGTGGAGCTCGCGACCGTGGACGGACGCGGCCCGGCGGGCGAAGTGACGGTCCTGACGGGCCGGCACGCGCTGGAGGGACTCGCCGCCAGGTCCGACGTGCTCGTCGTGGCGGTGCCGGAGACCGAGGCCACCCGGGGCATGATCGACGCGGGCGTGCTGGCCCGACTCCCGGCCGGCGCCGTCCTGCTGAACCTGGCCCGGGGTCGGGTGGTGGACGAGGACGCCGTCGTCGTCGCCCTCCGCCGGGGCCCGCTCCGGGGAGCGGGGCTCGACGTCTTCGCCACCGAGCCGCTGCCGCCCGGGAGTCCGCTCTGGGAGCTGGACGGCACCCTCGTGACGCCCCACGTCTCGGCGGTCACGGACGCCTTCTGGGAGCGCGAGACGGAGTTGATCGCGGACAACGTGCGACGGCTCCGGAGCGGCCGGTCCCTCCGGAACGTCGTGGACCGACGGGCGGGCTACTGAGCCGCGGTCCCCGGGGAGGGACGCGTCCGGACGCGCTGCCGGCGGCGCTCCGGGGGGTCCGTCACCGCTCCGACGCCTTCACCTCGTCCCACAGCTCGTCCAGCGCTTCGAGGCCGGCGCTCCGGGTGTCGACGCCGCGCTCCCGGGCGATCTCCTCGAGCCGTTCGAAGCGCTGGTGGAACTTGCGGTTGGCCCGGTCCAGGGCGGTGATGGGGTGGCTTCCGGCCAGGCGCACCAGGTTCACGACGGCGAACAGCAGGTCGCCCAGCTCCTCCTCGACGGCCCCCTGGACCCCTTCCTCCAGGGCCGTGCGGACCTCCTCGAGCTCCTCGGAGACCTTGGCCCACGCTCCCCCGAAGTCCTCCCAGTCGAATCCGACGTCGCTCACGCGCTCCTGCATGCGGTGCGCCCGCGTGAGGGGGTCGAGGCCCCGCGCCAGGCCCTCGAGGACACCCCCGTCCTCGCCGGCCTCCCGCCGTTCCCTCGCCTTCAGAACCTCCCACTCCTCCCGTTCGCCCAGGCCGTACAGGTGGGGATGGCGGCCGCGCATCTTCGCCTCGATGCGCCGCGTCACCGATTCCGGGGTGAAGCGATCCCCCTCCTCGCCCAGGACGACCTGGAAGGCGAGGTTGAGCAGGAGGTCGCCCAGCTCCCCTTCCAGCGCGTCGGCGTCCCCGTCGTGGATGGCGTCCACCACCTCGTGGGTCTCCTCGAGGAGGTGCGGCACCAGCGTGCGCGGCGTCTGGACGGCGTCCCAGGGGCACTCCCGCCGCAGGAAGCGGACGAGGTCCAGCGCACGGTCGAGGGTGCCTCCCCCGGGAGAACGGTATCCGGGCTCCCCGGGTCTCGGGCCGTCGGGGCGGTCCGGAGGAGCGGATTCGTCTCGGTCGTGGGTCATGGCTCGTTTCGAGGGAGAGGCTCGTCCGGGGCACCCGGACTCTTGCTCCGGCCCCCTGTTCTGGCATCTTTCGTGTTCTATGTCAACGGAGAAGCGGACCCGCGCGTGGGTCGAGGTGCAGGCCTCCGCGGTGCGGCGGAACTACCGCCGCATCGCCGACGCCATGGGAGGCGGGGCCCGCCTGATCCCCATGGTGAAGGCCGACGCCTACGGTCTGGGCGCGGACCGGGCCGTGGCCACGCTGGAGCCGCTGGAGCCCTGGGGCTACGGCGTGGCGGCGGTCGCGGAGGGACAGGAGCTGCGAAGGCTCGGCGTTCGGCGCCCCGTCCTGCTCTTCACGCCCCTTCCCCCGGGCTCGTACGGCGACGCGGTCCGGGCCGACCTGACGCCCTGCCTCTCGGACCTGGAGGGTCTCCAGCGGCTCGAGCGGGCCGCCACACTCCGCTCCGGGGAAGGCGGCGTCCCCTTCCAGGTCGAGATCGACACGGGCATGGGACGCTCGGGGTTCGACTGGCGCGAGGCGGAGCGGTGGGGGCCGGTGGTGGCGGCTCGTCACGGCAGGACGCTCCGGTGGACCGGCGTCTTCACGCACCTGCACTCGGCCGACGAGGACGAGGTCTCGATCCGCGTCCAGCTCGAGCGCTTCCGCGCGACCCTCGAGCTCCTGGAGCTGCCCGGGGAGGACTTCCTGGTGCACGTGGCCAACAGCGCCGGAGCGCTCCGGCGCGGCGGGTCGCTGCCCCCGGCAGCACGGCCCGGGATCTTCCTGTACGGGGGCCGGGCGGGGCTCGATCTGCCGGCCCCCGAACCCGTCGCCAGCCTGCGGTCCCGCGTCGTGCTGGTCCGGGAGGTTCCGCCGGGCACGACCCTCGGGTACGGCGCCACGTACGCCGCCTCGTCCTGGGAACGGTGGGCGACGCTGGCGGTGGGATACGGGGACGGGCTTCCGCGTGCCCTCGGCAACCGGGGCCACGCGCTACTCCGCGGCACGCGCGTGCCCATCGTCGGCCGAATCTCCATGGACATGACGGTCGTAAACATTTCCGGCCTGGACGGTGTAGAGCTTGGCGACGTGGCGACGCTGGTGGGCCGGGAAGGGGCGGAAGAGATCACGGTGGACGAGGTGGCCGATCGGGTGGGGACCATCGGATACGAGGTCCTGACCGGCCTCACGGGACGCCTTCCCCGGATCTGGGTGGACGATGGAGAGGCTTGACGAGCTGCTCCGGGCGGCCCGGGAGGCGAGGGCCCGCGCCCACGCTCCGTACTCGGAGTTCCGGGTCGGGGCTTCCCTCCTCGCCGAGGACGGGTCGGTCTACACGGGATGCAACGTCGAGAACGCGTCCTACGGTCTCACCATCTGTGCCGAACGGGGCGCGGTGAGCGCCGCCGTGGCCGACGGACGCACGAGCTTCCGTGCGCTCGTGCTGAGCACAGATGGAACGGAGCCGGTGCCTCCTTGTGGTGCGTGCCGCCAGGTCCTGGCGGAGTTCTCGCCGGAGCTGTCCGTGCTGTCCGAGTGCGAGAGCGCCACGGCCGAATGGTCGCTGGGAGACCTGCTGCCGGCGCCGTTCGTGCTCCGAACCCGGGTGTCCGACCGCGAGGTGACGCCGGAAGAGGGAAGCGCGGGGAGCGTTGGGGGCGAGGAATCGGTGACCGATAGCCAGACCGACACAGACTGAAGGACTGCAGCTTGAATCGAACGATCCTGCCGGGCCTGGCGGCTCTGGTCGTGCTGGTCTTCGCCGCGTGCGAGGACGACCTGCCCACCTCCCTCGACCCGGATCTCTTTCCCGTCGCCCCCCGGAGCGTGGAGCTCAGGCTCCCGTGGTCCTCCTTCGCGGGCAATCTCCGGGTGATCGGCGGCTACGGGGCCCCCATCGAGCTCTTCCACGGGATCCTGGCCAACGACTTCGAGGGGACGCTCGACTCGCGGACGCTGGTACGTTTCGCGGACTTCCCCGACACCGCGTTCGTCCTGGTCGAAGGCTCCAACGTGCGGTCGGCGCTCTCATTCACGGGCGGGAGGGTCGTCGCCCGGTTCGACACCGTGACCAGCGTCCACGAGGGTCCCGTGGAGGTGGTGGCCAACCAGCTCCTCTCCGAGTGGTATCCTCCCTCGGCCACGTGGACCGTCGCGGTGGACACGATCAACGACACCCGCACCTGGCCCGTCCCGGGGGGCGGTCCGGTCCGGGAGCTGGCCACCGGCGAATGGGACCCGGAGTCCGGGGATTCGCTGGTCCTGGAGGTCGACTCGGCCGCGGTGGCGAGCTGGGGCGACACGACGGACCTCGCGCGGGGGCTGCGACTCGACGTCGTGGATGCGGGGGTGCGGCTGCGGGTCAACTCCGTCACGCTGCGCCTCGACGCGGTGCCGGAGGTGAGGACCGACACGACCATCGTCCAGACGTCCACCCCCGACGCCCTCGGCTTCATCTACGACCCCGTGCCGGAGCCGCCGCCGGACGGCATGCGGATCGGCGGGGCTCCGGCGTGGCGGACGATCATCGACGTCGACGTGCCCGCCGTGCTCGAGGGTCCGGAGTCGGTCTGCCAGCGGGTGGAGTGTCCGTTCACGCTGGAGCCGGAGCGGATCAACGCGGCGTCGCTGATCCTCAAGAGTCGAGCGTCGCCGGCCGCCTTCCAGCCCACCGACACGATCCGACTCGACGTGCGCGCCGTCCTGTCGCCCGACCGACTTCCGAAGTCGCCCCTGGGCGAGTCCTTCGTGGGCAGTCCGGGGCGACCCGTCGCGCCCTCCGCGTTCGGGGAGGACGCCGGCACGGAGATCGCCATTCCGGTGACCGGGTTCGTCCGCGACATCGTGCGTGGCGAGACCAGCCTCGGAGAGGAGCCGCCCGGGACCATGGCGCTGCTGTCGTTCTTCGAGCCCCTCTCGATCAGCTTCGCGTCCTTCGCGGGGCCCGGAGGCGCCGACGAGCCGTACCTCCGGCTCATCGTGACGCTCTCCGACACGGTGGACGTCCGATGACGGTTCGGAGCAGGATCACGTCCGGCCTTCTGGCGCTGTTCCTCGCGGGTCCCGGTCCGGCGGCGGCCCAGTCGCTCCTGGGCGCGGGAGGCCTCGGAGTCCCGGTGACCGCCGTGGACGCGCGCGCTCGGGCCCTCGGGAACAACGGGATCGGGCTGTCCGGCGCCTACGTCCTGCCCACCGATCCGGCCGCGGCCGCGGACCTGCGGGTGCCGGCCATCACCTTCACGCTCCAGCAGTCCTGGGTGGACCTCGAGAGCGAGGTGGCCGAGCCCACGGCCTCGGGCACGCGTTTTCCCGTGATTGCCGTGGCCTATCCGGTCCGGGACATCGGAATGGCGACGCTCTCGTTCGGGTCGGTCCTGGACCAGCGCTGGGACGCCCAGCTCGAGCAGGTCGTGGACCTCGGCGGAGAGAACGCCCGGGTCACCGACTCGTTCTCCTCGGACGGGGGCGTGAGCGCCATCCGCCTCGGGTTCGCCAAGCGGATCGCTCCCAGCCTCGCCGTCGGCATCAACGCCGGGCGCTACCTCGGCGACGTTCGAAGGGTCTTCACCCGCCGCTTCGACTCCCTGGCCGTGGAGTCGAGCGTGCCGGACTACTCGGTCGGCGGCCGCTGGCGCTTCTCCGCGCCCACCGTGACCGGCGGGGCGCAGGTCGACGTGGGCAGCTTCCTCCGTGTCGCCGGGTCGGTCACCTGGACCGGCTCCCTGGAAGCGGACCCGGGAGAGGGCACCGAGGGGCCGGCGCGCACCTTCGACGTCCCGATGGAGTTCCGCCTCGGAGCGACGGGTGTCCTCGCGCCGGGGCTCCAGCTGTCCACGTCGCTGGCCTACGCCGACTGGTCCGGGACCGGCGACGGCGAGTTCGAGGGCGGTGGGGGCGTGACCACGCTCGATTTCGGTGCCGGTCTCGAGTGGGAGAACGGCTCCTTCCTAGGACGGCGGGCCCCTCTGCGACTCGGCTTCCGTCGCAGCGAGTACCCGTTCCGTTTCGATGCCGAGGAGGCGACGGAGAGCGCCTGGAGCGCCGGGCTGGGGCTGAATCTCGCGGAGTCCGGTCCGGTGGCCCTGGCCCGCGTCGACCTGGGATTGGAGCGGGGTGACCGCAGCGCGGGCGGCCTCTCCGAGGCGTTCTGGCGGTTGTCGATGTCGCTGCAGGTCGCCGGGTTCTAGGAGGTCCGCGTCGAGCCGTGAAGGTCCATCTGCACACCTTCGGCTGCAAGGCGAACCAGTACGACACCGAGCGCATACGCCAGGAGGTGGAGGCACGGGGCGCCGAGGCGGTGGACGGCTGGGGGGTCGCCGACGTGTGCGTGGTCAACACCTGCACCGTCACGAACCAGGCCGACGCCCAGGCCCGGCGCCTCGTCCGCCGGGTCCACCGGGAGAACCCCGGGGCACGGGTCGTGGTGGTCGGCTGCTCCGCCGCCCTGAACGCCCCCGACTACCGGGCCATGGACGGCGTCGCGTCGGTGGTGGAAGGCCACGACCCCCTGCGGGTGGCCGGCGCGATCCTCCCCGTTCCGCCCGCCTCGGCCCGGGTCCACGATCCATCGACGCAATCGAAACACATGGCCGCCGGACGAGAGAGCTCCGGCGGTCTGGTGCAGCTCGAGCTGCGCGCGGCGCTGGACCGGGTCGACACGGAGCCCGTCGGTGCCGAGCTCCTCCAGCGCCGCGCGGGGGCCACGCGGGGCTGGCTCAAGATCCAGGACGGCTGCGACCGCAAGTGCTCCTTCTGCGCCACCCGCCTCGCCCGGGGTGGGAGCCGGTCGCGACCTCCGGCCGAGATCGTGGCGGAGGCGCGAGCGCTCGCCGAACGCCACCCCGAGCTCGTCCTCACCGGGATCCACATCGGTCACTACGGGCGTGACCTGGACGACGACGGGCGTCCCCGGGCCCCGGGCGCGAGGAGGATCCGGGGCGACGCGTGGAGCCTCTCCCGGCTCCTGGCGCGGCTCCTCGACGAGATTCCCGACGTCCGCTTCCGGCTCGGGAGCGTCGAGGCGACCGAGATCGACGACCTCCTGCTGGAGCTCCTCGCCACCTCCGGGGGCCGGGTCGCCCCGCACCTCCACATGCCCCTCCAGAGCGGCGCCGATCAGGTCCTGAGGGCCATGCGGCGCTGGCACACCCGGGAGCAGTACCGGGCCCGCGCCGTCGAGATCGCCGGGAGGATGCCGAGACTGGGTCTCGGAGCGGACGTGATCACCGGCTTCCCGGGCGAGACCGAGGAGGACCATGCCTCCACGCGTGCGCTGGTGGAGGAGCTTCCCTTCACGTACCTGCACGTCTTCCCCTTCTCGCCGCGGAACGGAACGGTCGCCGCGGAGCTCGTACGCCGTGACCCGGTGCCCCAGCGGGTCGCGGGCGAGCGGAGCCGGGAGCTGCGGGAGCTGGTGCGGGACAAGGCGGTCCGCTACCGCCGCCAGCGGGTGGGAGGGTTCGCGGAGATCACGCTCGAGCGGGAGCGCACGGTCGGGCTCACCGGAGACTACCTGCGGGTGGACGTCCGGGGCGCTCCGGCCCCCTCGGGCTCGAAACGGCTCCATCGCGGCGTGCTGCACCGGACGGGGGAGGATCTCTATATTGACCTGTCCCGGCAGTCCCACGATGGATGAAGACATGCGGTCGAAGAAGCGCGCCTACGTCGAGACGTACGGCTGTCAGATGAACATCGCCGACGGGGAGCTCATGGAGGGCGTCCTCGAAGGGGAGGGGTACGAGATCGTCGGCGCTCCCGAGCACGCCGACGTCGTGCTCGTGAACACGTGCGCGATCCGGGAGCACGCCGAGCGGCGGGTCCTGGGTCGCGTGGCGCAGCTCAACGCCCTGAAGCGCGAGCGGCCCGACATGATCCTCGGCGTGACCGGGTGCATGGCCCAGCGCATGGGAGACGACCTCCTCCGCAAGGCGCCCTGGGTCGACCTCGTGATGGGACCGGACGGGTACCGCGGTCTCCCCACCCAGCTCCGCCGGATCGAGGACGGGACGGGGGACGGGGAAGCCGGGGCTTCCCGGTCGACGAGGGCGGTGGCGCGGCCGGAGGGGCGAGACGGGGACGGCGGACGGGCGTCCGCGGGCCCCCCTCCCGCCGAGGTGTTCCCCGGGCAGTCCCGGGCGGCGGCGACGGGCCGCACCGTGATCGAGCGGGACGGCGTGGGCGACGGCCGGATCCAGCTCGCGGTGGTGGACCTCGACACGGGAGAGAACTACGAGGGGCTGGAGCAGCGCCGGACGTCGGGCGTGTCGGCCTGGATCCCCGTCCAGCGCGGCTGCGACCATCGCTGCACCTTCTGCATCGTGCCCTACGTGCGCGGGCCCGAGAAGAACCGCCGTCCGGGGGATGTGCTGGACGAGGTGGCCGCGCTGGCGGGTCGAGGGATCACCGAGGTGACGCTCCTCGGGCAGACGGTGAACTCGTACCGGTCCGGCGAGTGGGGCTTCCCTCGGCTCCTCCGGGAGGTCGGCCGCGTCCCCGGCATCCGGCGAGTGCGCTTCACCTCGCCCCATCCGAACGACGTGACCGAGGAGCTGGTCGACGTGATGGCCACCGAGCCGGCGGTGTGTGAGCAGCTCCACCTCCCGGTCCAGTCCGGTAGCGACCGGGTGCTCAAGCGCATGGTCCGGCGCTACACCGTGGAGAGCTTCCTGGAGAAGGTGGCGCTGGTGCGCCAGGCCGTCCCGGACGTCGCGCTGTCGACGGACGTCATCGTGGGGTTCCCCTCCGAGACCGACGCCGAGTTCAGGGATACCCTGGACCTCATGCGGACTGTGCGCTTCGACGACGCGTTCACGTACAAGTACTCCCGCAGGGAGGGGACGCCCGCGACCCGGATGCCGGAAGGGTGGTTCCTGCCGGACGACGTGGCCCAGGCGCGGCTCGAAGAGCTCATCGACGTCGCCCGGAGCGTCCAGGCGGAGATCAACGCCTCCGAGGTGGGGAGGGTCGAGCGGGTGCTGGTCGAGAAGGAGGGTCGCGACCCCGGGGAGGTCCTCGGGCGCACGCGGCGCAACAAGGTGGTGGTCTTCCCGGGCGATCCGTCCTGGATCGGGAGCTACCGGACCGTGCGCCTCACCCGCACGACGGGCGCCACGTTCGGCGGGGAGCTCGTCCGGGCGCCGGCAGCCTTGGCGGGCTCGGCGTGAGGGTCGCGGCCGCCTCGCGGCGAGAGCCCTCGTGAAGCGGCTGGTCGGAATCCTGGGGGTCGTGGTCGTGCTGGCCCTCTCCATGGCCTTCGCGGCCCTCAACGGCGGCCAGCGTGTGACGTTGCGTCTGGGCCTGATGACCTTCTACGGGGTGCCGCTCACCGCCATCGTCTTCGGCTCGGTCATCCTGGGGATGCTCGTCATGCTCGTCGCCGGGATCCGGTCCGACCTCCGGGTCCGCCGCATCCTCCGGGACCGGCTGGCCCGGGAGGACGAGGAGGAGAGGGCCCGCATCTACGTGGACCACACCCAGCAGGATCTCTTCGACCAGCCCGAGCAGGAGCGCGCTCCGCCCGCCGCGAGGCGGGAGCCGCTCCAGCCGCCGGGGGAGAAGCCGAGCCGGCCGTCCCTGGAGGAGTCGGAAGGGGGCCCCCCGGAGCAGCCGATCGACGTGCCCGGGTACGAGCCGGGAACGCTGCCGGGGGACGAGCTGCGCGAAGAACCCCGGGACGAGCCTCACGGGCCGCCGCGGGAGGAGCCGATCGAGCCCGAGGACCGTCCGTCGGGTCCCGTCCGGTCCGGGCCCGGCCCGGAGGAGGGGCCGCCCCCTGATCCCTGACGCGCTCCCCGACGGAGGCGGCGTCCCCTGAGGTCGCCCCCCGTCGTGGGTCTCGCCGTGGCCCTCACGGCAGGCGCGACCCTCCGGCACCTGGGGCTCTCCCCGCCCGTCCTCTCCCTCCTTCCGCTCCTTCTCCTTCCCCTCCTGCCATGGATACGCCCCGGACTCCGGGTCCGGGCGTGGCCTTTCCTCCTCACGGTCGCCCTGGCCGGGTGGCTCCACGCCGACGCATGGTCACGGGCGCGCTCCCGGGACTGCCGTCTCCTCCTCTCCGACGGGGACAGCCTCCGCATCCGCGGCCCGGTGACCGGGGCGTGGAGCCGGGGGATCGCCGTCGACGCCCAACGGGGTCTCCCCGGGGGATGTCGGGGTGAGGTCCGGGTGGCCCTCCGGCGGGACGCGCCCAGGCCGTCGCCCGGCGTCCCGGTCCGGATCCACGGCCGCTGGCGGAGCTGGGGAGACGGAACGGAACCCGACCGGGCGGGGGAGCTGCGCGGGAGCGTCGAGCCCGAGGTCGACGGGGGGGACCCGTCCGGTGGGGCCCTTCCGCGGTGGAGGGAGTCGGTACGGCGACGCCTGACGCGTCTCTTCCCGGAGCGCCACGGCCTGGTCGCGGCTCTCGTGCTGGCCCGCCGGGAGGGCGTCGACCCGGCCCTCCGCACGTCGTTCACCCGTGCGGGTGTCGCCCATCTGCTGGCCATCTCGGGGTTTCACGTGGGGATCGTGGCCGCGCTGGTGCTCGGGCTCCTGAGGGCGGGGGGCGTGCGCCGACGTCCGGCCGCGGTGGCGGGGGCGGCGGCCGTGGGCGCCTACGTGGCCTTCATCGGCGCCCCGGACGCGGCGGTGCGGGCGGCGCTGCTCCTCGGGCTCGTGGGCGCGGGGGTGGTACGGGGTCGACCGGTCCACCGCGCCGGCGCCC
This sequence comes from Gemmatimonadota bacterium, assembly GCA_050050315.1. GTDB lineage: Bacteria > Gemmatimonadota > Gemmatimonadetes > Longimicrobiales > Gaopeijiaceae > JASFUL01. Next base: position 7,046 of record JASFUL010000052.1, on the reverse strand, counting down.
TGGCCACCGGTCTGCTCCTGTTCGTGGTGGGGGACCCCGGCGCTCCGACCCGGCCGGGGTTCCAGCTGTCGTTCCTGGGAGCGGGTGGCCTGGTCTTCCTGGCGCCGGTCCTCGACCGGGCCCTGCTTCGGCGCCTGCGCTGGGCCCGGGCCCGGGGGTCGAGAGAGGCGGTGGCCGTGGGCATCGCCGCGACGCTGGCCACGCTCCCGGCCGTGGCGTGGCACTTCGGCGAGGTCTCGGCCGTGGGGATCCCGGCGACCCTCGCCGGAACCCCCCTCGTGGCGGTGGCCATCCCGGGGATCCTCGTGACCCTCGCCGCGGATGCGCTCCCGCTGGTGCCGGGGGCCGTCGCGCACTTCCTCGCCGGGGGCACCGACCTGCTGCTCGTGGCGCTGGTGCGGGTCGTGGGCGCCGCGGGGGCGCTTCCGTGGGCCACCGTCACCCTCCCCCGGGGTCTCCTGGCCGCGGGCGCCATGGGCTCGGTGGCGGGCGCGATCCTCCTCCCGCCAGCCCGGGACGTGGGGAGGGACGTGCGCCTGGCGACCACGGGGCTGGGCGCCCTCGGCGCGGCGGTCCTGCTCGGACCGCTGGGGGCGATGCTCGGGGGGGGAGGGGTCGAGATCGTCGCGCTGGACGTGGGCCAGGGAGATGCGGTGGCGGTCCGCTCGCCCGACGGACGCTGGCTCCTCGTCGACGCCGGCCCACCGGCACCGCCGGACGCCCGGGATCCGCCGCCGGCCGTGGCGCGACTGAAGGCCCGGGGCGTCCCGAGGCTCGAGGGCCTGCTCCTGACCCATCCCGACCTGGACCACATCGGAGGGGCGGCCGCGGCCATCGAGGCCTTCGGACCGCGGTTCGTGGGGGGCCCGGGCCACGTGCGCGGCACGGAGGCCTACGTCGACGGGCTCGAGCGCGCCGGAGGGGCCGACGAGCGGATCCCCTGGCTCGAGCTCCGGGCGGGCGACCGCCTCGACCTCGACGGGGTGGAGATCCGCGTCCTCCACCCCTCCGAAGACCCCGCCCCCGGGGACGAGCCCAACGCGAGCTCCCTGGTGCTGCTCGTCACGTGGGGCGGCTTCAGGGCGCTCCTCACGGGCGACGCGCCGGCCGAGGTGGAGGACCGGCTCGCCGAGGTCGCCGGCGATGTGGACCTGCTCAAGGTCGCCCACCACGGGAGCCGGACCTCGACCTCGCGCGCCTTCCTGGACGTGGTCCTCCCCGAGGTGGCCCTCGTTTCGGCGGGACGACACAACCGGTACGGCCACCCTCACGCCGAAGTGCTGGAGCGGCTCGGGTCCGTATCGGAGCGCCTGCTCCGGACCGACCGCGACGGGACCCTCCGTGTGCTCGTCGGTCGGGACGGGAGCTGGCGGTTGCGCACCGGTCCGGGATGGCTTGGATGGTAGTACGAGCCGGCACGCGGCCTTATCATGGGATAGGAGGGAGGTCCCGGTTCTCCGGGATGAGGTCGTGGGCTCGAACGGGGCGGATTCCAGCAACGAGGGAGACATGGCCGAGGCGAGCGTCGTCACACTCTCCAGGCACATCGTCGAGGAAGAGCGCCGGCACCCGGAGGCGACCGGGGCCTTCAGCAACATCCTCTACGACATCGCCCTGGCGGCGAAGATGATCAGCCGGGAGGTCAACAAGGCCGGGCTGGTGGACATCCTGGGCCGGACGGGGGAGACCAACGTCCACGGGGAGTCGGTCCAGAAGCTCGACGTCTACGCCGACCAGGTCATCTACAGCGCGATGGACCACACCGGGAACCTCGCGTGCATGGCGTCGGAGGAGCACCCGGAGATCCTCCCCATTCCGGAGCGCTTCCCGAAGGGGGACTACATCCTCCTCTTCGACCCCCTGGACGGCTCATCGAACATCGACGTGAACGTGTCCATCGGGACCATCTTCTCCATCCTGCGGAAGGTGTCGGACGGCGAGGACGGCTGCCTGGAGGACTGCCTCCAGCCGGGGCACCAGCAACTCGCTTCGGGCTACGTGGTCTACGGGTCCTCGACCATGCTCGTCTACACGTCGGGAGCCGGGGTCTACGGCTTCACGCTGGATCCGAGCATCGGCGAGTTCCTGCTGAGCCACCCGGACATCCGCATTCCCGAGCCGCCCTCCCGGACGTACTCCGTCAACGAGGCGTACTCGGCCCGCTGGGACGAGGGGCAACGCCAGCTGGTGGAATACCTGAAGAGTGGCGAGGTCGGCTCGTACCGGGCTCGCTACATCGGCTCCCTGGTGGCGGACTTCCATCGGACCCTCCTCCGGGGAGGAATCTTCATGTACCCGGCGGACGCCCGGAATCCGAGCGGCAAGCTCCGGCTCCTGTACGAGGCGTCGCCCCTGGCGCTCATCTGCCGCGAGGCGGGGGGGAGGGCCTCGGACGGGCGGCGGGACATCCTGGACATCGAGCCCACCGAGCTCCATCAGCGAACTCCCCTCTACCTCGGCTCCGCTCGCCTGGTGGACATCGCCGACAGCTTCGTCGGCGAGGGCGTGGGGGCCGCCGTGGGGGACTGACCCCGGGGGTCCGGCGAGGACCGCTCCCCGCCGCACCGGAACGGCGTCCGCGAGGGGTCTCAGAAATTTGAGAATCCTGGGGTTTTCCGATGCTCGCGCGAGTCGGTCGAATCGCTGAAGAGACAGTGTTCATGCGGGTTCTGAGAGCTGCGCAGTCTGGCACTGGACTTGCACCCGAGCATTCCCCGTAGCGCTGTGCCCAGGAATTCCTTGATGGCAGCGCACGCACGCGCAGTCCCATTCACCTCTTTCATGGATTCAGGCATGAAGAGATTCACGTACTTGGCTCTCGCGGCGCTCGTCGCGGTGGCCGCCTGCGACGAAGGGGAGGAACTCCCCTCCGGTACGGATGAAACGATTACCGGAACGGTCGTCGCGACGGTCAGCGCGGAGAACGCCGGGGTCCAGGGCGTCACGGTCAACCTGGTTGGCCCGACGACCGGATCCCAGGAGACCAACGCCTCCGGGCAGGTCACCTTCAACAACGTGGCCGAGGGCGCCTACGCCGTGACGATCAGCGGCATCCCCTCGGGTTACGTCTTCTCCAACACGTCGGCGACGACGAACATCACCACCCAGGGGCAGACGGCCACCGTCGCCTTCACGGGTCAGATCGTTCGCTCGGCGTCGATCTCGGGTCAGGTGACCGCGGGCGGCGAGGCCGTCGAGGGCGCCACCATCGAGATCGATGGCCCCGAGGGCGCAGAGCAGGCCCAGACCGGGGCGGCCGGCACGTACGAGTTCACCGGCCTCATCGCGGGTGACTACACGGTCACGCTGATGGAAGCCGACCTCGCCGGCATCATGTGCGCCGAGACGACCCTCAACCGGGCGCTCGAGCCCGGTGAGTCCGAGGTCGCGAACTTCTCGTGCGCCGGCGCGCAGGATCCCGCCTCCGTGGCGATCGAGCGGATCACGACCCCCACTGGCGCGGCCGTCGATCGGACCGCCGTCCAGGGGATGATCGTCATCCAGGTCGGCGTCGACGAGGGTGGTCATGACGTGACCCAGGTCAACGTCATGATGAACGACATCCAGGTCTGCTCGCAGGTCCTGGACTCGAACGCGTCCCCCGAAGGCCCCATGGCCGTCGAGGAAGAGTTCGAGATCGACTGCGTCGTGAACACCGCTGCCATCCGGAACATCATGGGTGAGGCGCCGGCCCAGTTCGCCGAGGCCGGGGACGGTAACCCCTTCGAGCCGATCTTCGTCAACGACGACATCTCGATCATGGCCGAGGCCATCACCGACGATGACGAGGACCAGGATCCGAACGCCACGGAGACCATCACGCTGGCGAACCTCGATCGGCTCGCGCTGGACGTCGGAGCCGAGAACCCCGACGCTCCGAACACGCTGATCAAGACGACAACCGGTCTGCGTTGGCTGAGCGGGTCGCTGACCTTCACGGTCTACCCGATCATCTACAGCGCTCCGTTCGATCCGAACGATCCGACGATCGCGCGTGCGAGCTTCGGCTTCGACAGCTACGTGTCGAACGAGATCACCACGCACTACACGAACGACACCGACGCGCGGCCGAACGGCGGCGCTCCCGCGATTCCGGCCCGCTGGGCGCTCTCCAGCATGACGCCGAACTCGGACGGTTCGTTCACGTTCAACCTGCCTGACTCGATCACGGGTGGCTCGTTCGTCAACGGCGTGCTGAACATCGGGAACGGCGGCGGCGTCGAGGATCTGATCACCGGTACGATCGGTGCGCAGAACATCCGCATCGGGACGATCACGGCCTTCGGCCAGAACGGCCCCGGCGTGGTCTGCGTCAACATCTCGACCACCTGCGTCGGGACCGGTGCGACGACCTCCTTCAACCCGCTGACCGTCTTCTACCAGGGCGTGCTGCAGTCCGGCACGGGCGCGGTCAACAACGTGCTGCGTGTGGACAACCAGGAGCCGTGGTCCAGCACCATCGCTCTCGATCCGCACCCGCTCACCACGATGTTCCCGACGCCGGCCGCGGGGATCACCGCCAACGGCGTTTCGGCGCTGCGCGGTGGCGCGAACTACAACGCGCTGCGTGACGGCTGGGTGAACCACGACTACGCGTTCGACGCCGGCATGTGGGCGAACACCACGGCCACGGATGCTCCGAACGTGTATCCGGTCTATCCGGATACGGACGGAGACGGCTTCGCCGACATCCTCCTGCCGACGGGCATCATCGGCAACACCACCGCGCTGTCGGGAATCGGCCTCGCGTCGAGCCCGCTCAGCTACTACGCGATGGCGAGCGACAACAGCGACTCGCCGTCGGCCTACACGATCACCGGTATCTGGCGGGGGAGCGGGTCGTCCGCCTACTTCGCCGCGGAGCGCCTGCGCAACGTGACCGGCACCATGGTCTCGGTCGGCGCGGACCTGCCGGGTGAGACGGGCCTCGGCCTCGACGCCCTGCCGCCGCCGAACACGAACGAGTGGAACGACGTCTCGCTCGTCGCCGTGGTCATCGACCTCTTCGAGAACGCCGGTATCACGAACATTCTCGAGGTCGGTGTGGACGGGCTCGCGCCTGTCTTCATGGATCCGACGGCTACGCCGAACACCGTGCCGACCAACCCGACGGTCGACGGTACGCTGTACAACACGTACGGCGCGAAGCAGGCCAGCAACGAAAGCAATACCGATGACGCGTCGCTCACCTGCTTCGGCACGCCGCCGAACGAGACCTGCACCACGGACAAGATCCCCGGTGTGTTCGCGGGTACCACCACGGACACCAACCAGGGCTTCTCGGGTGTGGCCGGCGTCGACATGAGCGACTGGGAGAACGGCTGCGCCGCGGGCGTGAACGCCTGCACGGGCTCCTTCAGGAACGAGCGGACGGGCGTGACGCTGCAGGCTGCGGCCGGCGGTGGCGCCACCACGCTCCTGGCCTGGGAGTGGTCGTACAACATGTCGACCTTCCTGGCGCCCACGGGTGGAACCATCTCCGCCTGGACGTCCACGGTCGCGACGCCCGTCACCAACGACGGGTACCGCGTGCAGCAGGCGGGCACGTGGGACCGTGCGGCGAACGTGCGGATGACCGATCCGGTTCCGGAGCACAACAACGACAAGACGCGGCCCTTCGTGGGTAACGTCGAGATGCCGACGGTCCCAATGTTCACGCTCGGAACGATGTACACGTTCCGCGGTCAGGACTCGGACATCGTCGACCTGAAGGAAGCCGACTTCGTGTTCGACTTCAACACGATCCGTACGGTCCAGACCTACGCCGACGCGGCGGTAGGCACGCCCTTCGCACCGGGCGTCGACGCGCACGGTGAGGCGTATGTGGCGAACTCTGCCGGTTCCCACACGATGACCGGTAACTCGCTGCAGCTGCCGATGGCCAAGATCGTCCACACGGCCTTCGGGTCGGGCGCGACGCCGGCCGGCGGCAGCATCCTGCTCCTCGACAGCGATCTCGAGGCGACCGTCGAGTTCCTCGGCTGCGTCGTCCTCTTCGACGAGGGCGGGATTCCGCAGACGGGTCAGAACCGGGTGCACATCCCGCGCGGTCCGCGCTGGCGCACCTGGGATCACGCGTATCCCTACGGGCTGCTGAACACGCAGTTCAACACGTTCACGCCGAGCAGCGTGCCTGTGGGTCCGAACCCGCAGACCTGCGCTGACGGTAGCTCTGCCGCCGACATCCGGAACGAGGTCTTCCCGAGCGCGAACACCGCCGGGGCCTGGGACTTCGGAATCGGCGTGCAGACGGGCGGCACGTCGCTCGAGCTGACCACTTCCGGTCCGTCGGGCACGTTCGTCCCGAACTTCGACATCACGGCGCTGGATCTGTACTACATCGACGCCGAGGGTCGTGCGCGGATCATGGACCTGTCCGGCACCAACTGGTCCGGTCCTGTCGTGTCCGACACCGGTACCGGTCCTCTGGGCCGTACCTACACCTGGACGTACGTCGGCACGCTCGCGACGGAGACCAACGTCCCGATGGACTGGGAGCATGGTGATCCGTTCTTCTTCGTGCTGCGCCTCGGCGACGGCATGGCGATCATGTGGGACGACGCCTCCAACCCCTGACCTGACGTGACGGGAAGCGGCTGAGGCCGCCACCCCGAACCGAAGGGAAGGAAGCGAAGCCCCCGTCCGGCAAACCAGCCGGGCGGGGGCTCTCGCACGTGTGCCCAGCCTGTCTGATGGCCCGGGGTGGGCGTCCCCTGGGGAGTCCGGCCGTGGCGACCGGAGGGAAGAGGGAGGTTTCGTCCGGGTCGTGCCCCTGTCCCGATTCGAGTGGCAAGCTGCGCGAGCCCCGGAGGGGTGGGCAGCCGTCAGCTGCCCGGCACGCAGTCCGCTCCGGCGTTCTTCTGCACCGTCACCACCCACTGGCCCTCGGGGTCCACGCGGATCTCGATGTCGCCGTGGACGTTCGTGCAGTACGTGGCCGAGGTCTGGCCCCGGAGCGCCCCCAGCGCGCGGGACAGGGGATGGGTCGTCCCGTTCGCGCTGATCACCTGGATCCCGGCACCCGTGTGGGCGAGCCAGGGCGAGTC